>NZ_BBRU01000599.1:0-1858 GCF_001431085.1 Candidatus Symbiothrix dinenymphae | reverse complement strand
TTCGTACCTTTGCACAAAAATTTTAAATCGTATGAACATATTAGGTTTTATTCAGGCACAGGCAGAGGGATTTGCCACAGAAGTGGAGGCACAGATACCTGTGGTGGAAGTGAAGATGAACATCCTTGAGTTAGCGACTAAGGGGGGTTGGATTATGGTGCCGATTCTGCTCCTGTTGCTGGTGTCCGTCGCTATCTTTATCGAGCGCATCATGGTGATTAATAAGGTGTCGCAAAAAGACATCACGTTTATGTCGCGTATCAACGACTATCTGCATGAGGGCAATGTGGAGGCTGCCTCCAAATTGTGCAAGCGCAATGACACGCCCTATTCGCGGATGGTGGAAAAAGGGTTGCAGCGCATCGGACATCCGGCGAGCGACATCCTGTTTGCCATTGAAAATCAAGGGGCTATCGAAATTTCCAAGCTGGAAAAGGGCTTTTTCTGGGTGGCGACCACGGCTGCTGTTGCGCCGATGCTGGGCTTTTTCGGAACCGTGACCGGGATGGTCAAAGCTTTTTTTGCGATGGCAAACGCCGGTAGCAATGTAGACATAACTAACTTGTCGTCAGGCATTTACGAAGCACTTGTAACCACTGTTGCCGGTTTGTTTGTGGGTATTCCCGCACTGTTTTTGTACAACTTCCTGCAAGCCAAGTTAAATGTGGTAACTACCAAGATGGATTCGCAAATTATGGATTTCATGGATATTGTGAACGAAACGGAAGTCGCCAAAGTGTCGGAACATTCCAGAGGGTTTGTGACCATGCAGCAGCCCGCATTTGTGGTTCCTAAGCCCGAATCCAGACCCGTTCGGCAGTCACGGGAATTAACAGAAGACGATGAATAAAAAACATTGAACAGATGGGAATTAAGAGAAAAAACAAACTGACTGCGGAGTTCAATATGTCGTCCATGACGGATATGATTTTTTTGTTGCTCATATTTTTCATGATTACGTCCACGGTGGTGACGCCGAACGCCATCAAGGTGATGTTGCCCCAAAGTGCCCAGCAGACATCTGCCAAGCCACTTTCGCGCGTGACAATCGACAAAAACCTCCGTTATTATGTGGCATACGACAGGGAAAAAGAAAAACGGGTCAATTTTGACGACATCGTGCCTTTTTTGCAAAAGTGCTACGCCCAAAATAATGAGATGTATGTCGCGCTCTATGCCGACGAGACAATTCCATACGCGGAAGTGGTGAAATTGTTGGATATTGCCAATCAAAATCATTTCAAGATGATTTTGGTGACGCGACCACATTGAGCAATGTAGAATGAGGGATTGCGGGTCAAGCCCGCAATGACAAATATTATGAGTTAGAATGATGAAGGAGTTTACGAAAGAAGAGGTTTATGGTTGGTCGGGTGCAGTAGTTCTGCTGCTCCTGCTTCTTCTTTTGCCTGCCCTTGCAACTCTGCCACGAGTGCCAGCGCAAACTCGAATGTGTAGCCCGGACCCTTTCCGGTGATGATGTTGCCGTCTTTCACAACGCTTGCATCTGCGATTGTGGCACCTTGTAGCGTATTTTCCATGCCGGGGTAGCAGGTGGCTCGTTTGCCTTGCAGCAGCCCTAAGCCGCCAAGCACCATTGGTGCTGCACAAATCGCTGCAATTTTTTTGCCTGCTGCGGCATGTTGTTTGAGCAGATTTTTCAGACCCTCGTGGGCGTTCAAATTTTTCGTTCCGGAACCGCCGCCGGGCAATACCAGCAAATCGCCGCCGGAAAAATCCACCTCCGCAAACAGCGCGTCAGCCACCACCGGAATGCCATGCGCTCCCGACACCTGCAATGTAGCAGCAACAGAAACAGTGGTCACATCCAAGCCACCACGCCGCAAAATATCCACCG
>NZ_BBRU01000598.1:0-1860 GCF_001431085.1 Candidatus Symbiothrix dinenymphae | reverse complement strand
CTTTGCGTTCATCAGCCAACATTTGGGCATGGATAGGGGTATACTTGCGCGTGCCTTTATTGCGCTCAATCTCCCTGTAAACTGTACTGGCAGAGACATTTACAATCTCTGCAATCTTCTCTTTCGGCAGCAATTCAGCCAGTAAAAAATAATCACGCGCATTCGATCCGCTTCCAGCCAGCAGACAAAGCTACCGCCCTCTCGTCAAGTTATGCGAAAGCAGAAGAGTTGATAGCATGTCTTACATTAGTGTCTATGTTGTTTATTTATTGTGTTTTATGCATTTCACGTCTTGAATTCGGGAGCAAGACATCTCCGCGACGGTTTTTATGCCGTAATCGATTGATATTATGATGGTTGCGGCGTGATTAGAGAGCCATCGTATGGGCTAACAAAAATCATGTAGGCGACCAGATTTTGCCAAATGTTGCGGATTGTTTCTTTTGAGTGCTCTTTGAGCATCTCTACGACCACACTGCTGTGTTCAACGAATTGATTTATCGCGTGGGCAATTTGGAGACTGGTGTAATAGTTCTGTAGCCCCTCATAGCTGTTGCGAGAGTATTTGTGTTCCAATTCGTAATCGCCACATTTTTGAGCGTTAAATCCCTCATTTTCAATCTTCCAGCGCAACCGTCCGCCGGATGATAATGCATGGATGGTGTCCGCAGTTGGCTCAATGTTGGTGACATATTCAAAGCAAAATTCCTCCGGTTTTTCGGTTGTCTTTTTGTCCTTTTTTTCGTTCGGTTTTTGATACTTCGTTCGCGTTTCAAGGCACTGAAACCAATGCAAATGGTACTTTTTATGATAAAAAATATCCGTTTTAAAGCGATATTTGCTATCAATCCATTTATCATTTTTCATGCAAAGATGTTCGCGTTTCGGCGGTCTGCGTTTTGCCTCGCCAAGTTCGCCCTGCACACCATCGGACAGTGCTTTTTCGGGTAAAACAATAATGTATTTCCACTCATTTTTTTCGCAGACCTCGAAAACCCCCTCGTAGGGATACAATCCATCGGCTAAAATGCAGATAGGCAGGCGTGGAAAGTTCTTTTTGAGCGTTTTAGCTAAGCGCAGGAAGGCTTTGCGTTCGCAATCCTGCTTGACATAATCGCCCTCCGGATTTTCAATCCATTCGGTTGCCAAAGGCAGGCATAGCCCATCATGCGTAACCAGTTTAGCCTCCAAAGCATAGTGATAATAGGTCACAACGCCTTTTTTCGACGTTTTTGTCAAGCAATGCGGACAATGCGGGTGGTCATAACTGACAATCCCTGTGGCATCAATGGCTACCATGTAATACTTGTTTAGTAAGCGGCTGTTACGCAGGCACTTCTGATTGAATAAATCGCTCATCAGTTCCATTTTAACCTTTTCTAACTGTTCGGGCGGGAGTTTGCGAAGCACCTTTGCTATCGTGTCCTGATGCGGCAGGCGAAACCCCAAAGTCCGTTCGCAATGGGCTACAAACGACTCTTCGCGCCGTTTGTTGTTCAAATTGTTGCGGGAGCCAAACTTGAGTAAAAATAGGAAGATGCCCCCCATGGCCACATCTTCCATCTCGTAATTTTTTCGCTTGCGAGTGTCCTTCAACTTGGACAGCAAGTCGGGTAAGTCCCCAAAACGATGTTTGAGGACGTGCTGGTAGCGGGACAGAAGTACCTGTCCGCGCTCCCCTGCTGATGTTTTTTTTCTCTGTTCTTTCTTAGGGTGGCACAAATAGTCAAAAAGTTACTATACAGCACCGGGCTTAAGTCAACAGGAAAGCAGGTGATGCCGATTGTCTGTTTTTACCTGCGATGTTAGAGAAGACAGTTGTCCCGCTACCTGATGGTTGCGGCTATTTGAAAGGCAAGT
>NZ_BBRU01000597.1:0-1891 GCF_001431085.1 Candidatus Symbiothrix dinenymphae | reverse complement strand
AAGGGCGAGCAAAAAGCCGGTCGTGCTGCACATATTTTTCAGACATTTGTTTATGCCTCTGTGTTGCTCCAAAAGCAAGAAACGATGTTGCCAATCGTCCCGCAGCTGCTCTACATCCGTCAGGCGCACCAAGAGGATTATTCGCCAACGATTGTGTTTGGCAAAGAAAAGGAACCGATTACCGACTTTCGCGAGCTGCAGTCCGAATTTAACGAGCTGTTAATGAGTAAAATAGACGACCTGTTCAATCCCGATATTCCGTTTACGCAAACGGAAATTGCCAGAAATTGTGAATATTGCAGTTTTAAGGAATTGTGTGACAGATAAAAATGGGTGCACGACAAATTTTCCCTTTGGAATTGCACGCACGGGAATATATTTGAGACATCTTCATCTTCATATTTCAATTGTCTGAATCAGGATTTTCAAGATGAAAGGATTGGCAGGATTATCTTCAATCCTGTCAATCCTTTTGTCTGAACTTTGATTTTCGTATGATTTTAATGATTTGTATGATTGTTTTTAATCATACAAATCATCTTAAAATCACAGTTCAGACGAAAATCACAGTTCAGACGAACATCATGGTAGAGACGTGGCGCGCCACGTCTCTACTGCTTCACCACCTTCAAAGTTTGCTCACCTATCCGCAGCAGATACACACCATTCGGCTCGCCGGACAAATCTATGCGGCTTTCGCGGGTCGTTTGCAGCAATTCGCCTCTCAGGTTGTGCACTTTGATTTCTGCGCCGTTGGGGTTGTTCACATATACTACGCCGGTGGTGGGATTAGGATAAACCTCCGGTATGGAATTAACGGCGCGAACTTCGGTTCCGCCACATTCATCAAGCTGCGCCTGCAAAGTTGCTATTTGAGATTGCAAGGTAGCTACTTCAGTTTGCAAGGTAGTTATTTGACCTTGCTTGCTTGTGCTGTCTGTTTGCAGAGTACTTACATGCGATTGCAATGCACCTTTTTCGCTTTGCAATGCAGCCTTTTCTGCTTGCAAGGTAGCTATTTGCCCTTGCTTGGTTGTGCTGTCCGCTTGCAAGGCTGCAACGTGCGCTTGACAGTCGTCTAATGTCGCATCTATCGCATCACTAATAATTCTGCCAAACACACTGATCCAACTGCTATTGGCGTAAGCACCTACTGCAGAAGCAGGCACATAAAGAGTGTCGACACTCACCGTAAAATTATCATCGCCTAGTAATGGTGGTGTAGTGGCAAGGCAAGTAACGAAGGTAAGACCGCTGCATTCTCGAAAAGCATACCGCTCGATAGAGGTCACACCGCCAGGTATCGTCACAGAAGTTAAACCGCGGCAAGCATAAAAAGCAAACTCTCCAATGCTTGTAACACCGTCAGGTAGCATTACTGAAGTTAAACTATCGCAACCCAAAAAAGCTCTCGAGCCGATAGTATCAACGCTGCTCGGTATGGTATATGATGCGCCTTGCTTGCCTGAGGGATAGTGGATAATGGTAGTTTTGTTCTTATTAAATACAACTCCATCTACCGCAGAAAGACTTGCATTGGCAGCATCGATGTTTATGGCAGTTGGTCCAATAGAGGAAACTATATTAGCAATAGTCGTCAGTCCGCTACCTATGTTTATTTCGGTTACACCTGAGCAACCGGAAAAAGTAGACTGCTCGATAGAGGTAACGCCGTCTGGTATCGTCACCGAAGTTAAGCCAGTGCAATAACTAAAAGCACCAAAGCCGATAGACGTAACGCTATTAGGTATCGTCACCGAAGTTAAGCCCTTGCAATTAAAAAAAGCATTTACGTCAATAGTATCAACGCTGCTCGGTATGGTATATGCGCCTGTTTTTTTTGCAGGGCATTGTATGAGCGTTGTTTTATTTTTATTGAACAATACGCCAT
>NZ_BBRU01000596.1:0-1926 GCF_001431085.1 Candidatus Symbiothrix dinenymphae | reverse complement strand
CAATAGCCCTGTCTGCCTTAGCTGACGGGTGATGATAATTCGCCACTGTATTTCCCAATTCTAACATAATTCCAAACAATTTTCGGCGGCAAAGGTAAGACGTTATTTTTGAACTACCAAATATTTATGAAAGTTTAACTTTGCGGGCTTTGAAAAAATAAAACTTCACTTGAAAATTTGAAAATTTTTATCTACTTTTGCCCCCACTTTCAGAAAATAATTAAATAAACAATGACAAACTTACGGCATTGGGCTATGCGGCAAAGTATCTTTAAACTCTTTATACTGTTTCTCGCGAGCTACCAACCCGCCGAAGCTGCCACCCACACCGACTCAATCGAAGACCCGGACCTCGCTTATTTCCTGACAGACACCATCCACAGCACCCTCCTCAACAAAACCGAGCTGACAGCCAAATACCACGCGTATGGCGACTATCTAATCAACGGGCTTTCAATCAGTCAATTAAAGGAGATGTGGAGCAGAAACCCCTTTCGAGAAATTCCCGAAAACGGCGATTTCGAGTATTCAGAGATGGATTTAACGCAGCATTTCACCTACGAACTGCTGGAAGAGCGGCTCCTCAATTTAGTCAATAGCCCCCATGTGAGGTTGGTGGAAATGGGGCTAAGCACGCAAGGCAGGTCTATCTATATGCTCGTGCTCGGACATGGCGACATCGTGATTGCCAAAGAGGGTGGCATCCATTCGCGGGAAACATTCAACACCTTTGCGCTTATCAAGCAAGTCGAGGATTATGTCAATTCATTGGATACCAATGCTATAAGACGGCGAAACCTGGAAGAATTGACGGTGCTGATTGCCGTTTGCACCAATCCTGACGGGCTTGAAGATATGCTTCGCCACCCAAACCATGTTGTCAACAAGACAAATATGAACGGTGTGGACATCAATCGCAATTTTTTTGCCTCCATTTCCGGCGGCTTGGCACGCGGCGTGACAAAATGCGCCACAATAGTCAACAAGCCCGGCAATTTCTATGCAGGAAAGCATTTAGGCTCGGAAATCGAAACCATCGTTGCTTCCAAATTTGTCTATTATGCCATCATAGAGCGTCAAGCCGTCATTTTCGAGAGCAACCACCAAGTAGGCAACATCATCTATGCCGGCAAACCCTACCAAACCACAGAAGGATTTGACAGGTCTTATTGCTTCGGAGAACTTCAGAAAGACTTTTTAAACAGCAACTTGGAAGGAACCACAAGCAGCGAACAATTTTCCATGGTGGACGAGGATGCCGGTTACGGCTTTGATGGACGAGTGGGCACCATCACCGATTTTGCCTGCGACCTGGCATCAGGCTTCCGATTTTGCGCCGAACAGGGGCGAATGGTCTATGCCGATGACAACTGCGAAATGCCCCTGCTCGAAGCGAAAAGCATGGAACACTACCACCTGCCTCAACAAATGAAATGCGCCATCATAACCATCGAATATGGTGTGGGCGAAGCTGCATGGGGACACTCCGAGATAGCACGAGGAAAGCATCCTGACATGTATCACAACTATGGATTGGATAATTTATTGGACTTTCAAATGGATTATGCCGGTTGCACGTTGCCCAAACTCAACCAATGTCTTGTGTCGGATATGGAAAATACCGCGAAGCTATTTGATATGCATAAAGATATGCCCGCGACCATCCCGTTAGATATATATATGGCAACTACACCCCGCAATCAACACCGCAAAAGGGCGCAACCGGTGATTGATTTGCTAACACCTGTCTGGGATGCAAGAATCCCCGTAAAAAATTGGATAATAGACAAATACGAATATATAAACAGGGAAACCACAAATTTGTTTAACCGCCTCCGCAAGTGATTATTGCAGCAAAGTGGCTTGCCATATTCAATTGTGAGGATAGTGTCGTAAAATTTGTAACACGCAATTATATTTGTGTAT
>NZ_BBRU01000595.1:0-1690 GCF_001431085.1 Candidatus Symbiothrix dinenymphae | reverse complement strand
TCGCAATTGTTTGATGAGTTGCCTGTGGTACCCTGTCAGCAAAGCTGACCGCAATAAGATTGCCGCCGAAGAGTATGGCATTCCGCAAGGTTTGTCGGATGGCTATCAAGACTGTGTCGGTCCTGCCGCTATGAAGCCCGAACTGCTTAATGAGGTCATTGAGCGTTTCTTGAAGAATGTGAAAGAGAAACGCCAAAGAACCAAGTATTTGACGGCAGAATAGGAATAACCCTTGGTTGAATTCCGCAATCAAATCAAAGTTTGATTGTTGCCATTTCGTTGCCTAACTGATGCAAGGTATTTTCAATTTTACCTATTTGCCGTTCGGATATGTACGCTTTCTTTGTCTTGTATTGGCGCATTAACGAGGGATTTATCCGTGCCCTTTTAGCAAATTTCGTTACATTTATCCAATCGTAATAATTGAACATAGAGGCCATGTCGTATAATGCTGTTGCTTTCATATTCCTATTTTTTCAGCGGAGCCAACTGTTGCGACATACTTGGGTAAACATCCCGCAGTAACTCGAAAGCTGTTTTTTTCTCATCTTTCGTAGCTTTTTCGGCAATCAGCACTATTTCGGTTAATTTGGCATCTGCTAATTGTTGCAACACGAGGCTGGATGAGCGCACTTGTTTCATGTTTTTCAGGACAGGCAAGGCGGTGAGAATTGCTGTTCGTCCCTGTTCGGGATTGGCCGCCATTTCGTCCAAACCGTTGCGATGGAAGGTATAAAGCAGCTCGCGCAACGGCTTCATCGACTCATCCAAATAGGCGTTTATCATCGTGCCTTTGCTTTTTTCGTCGTCAAATGCCGACCAGCCGTTCCACTGCATATTCGATTGTGCCATAGAGGTAATGTGTTGGGCTTCGCGGTAAAAAGCATCGCCGCCCAAAAGCGAAAAACTGTCAAAATCCAAAGCCAAAATCAGATTGGCATAAAATGAAACCACCGCCTCCAAATTGCTGCTGAGGTTGTTTTGCTGATGCTCAATATTCGCATTTTCATTATACTCAAACTCAATATTTTCCCGATAATTAAGCAAGGTGGTGGTGTAGGAGGCATTGTAAACAGGGCGGCGCGACTGCACCGACAATTCCGCTTTAAAACTGTTGTCCGACACCCGTTCCAGGATGTTGAGCGTAAATGAACATTCGATTTTTTCGTTACTTCCCATAATCATCGCCCCCCATTTGGTACCGTTAATGAACTGTGTCAAAGCCTTTTCCATCGTAACAAACACATTTTTGTTGGTGCCCTCAATGCGGTCGCTACTGACCACCACCCGCGCGTTCAGTTCCTGTGCCTGCACCGCGATGGTTGCCTGTAACAACAATATCAATATGAAATGTTTTTTTTGCATCCTAATTCGATTGTTTTTTCAACCGTTCGATTTCTTTTTCTAATTTTCCGAGTTGGGCGTACATTTCCGGCAGTTTTGGGAAGATTACGCTTGAGCGGAGGAATTTCATGTGGTCGAACGCCGGTATTCCGAGCACTTTTCTGTCGTTTTTGATGCTGCCGAGGACTGCCGATTTGGCTCCTATGCTCACGTTGTCTCCTATTTTGAGGTGACCTACGAGGCCCACTTGTCCGCCCAATTGGCAGTTTTTACCTATTTTACTTGAACCGGCAATACCTGTTTGCGCTGCAATAGCGGTGTTTTCGCCAATTTCCACATTATGCGC
>NZ_BBRU01000594.1:0-1945 GCF_001431085.1 Candidatus Symbiothrix dinenymphae | reverse complement strand
TATATATCTGATGCTTTGTGCTTTCATTGAAAGTCAGGTCTTCCGTCAAAAGAAGTCCGTTTTTGGTATAGTCCCTCTCCATATTTTTATAGGTGGCACCCAGCACCTGACGCGCATTTTGAGTAGTATTTGCCGCACCGCCGTTGGGATAGGAGGGATAGGCGGGAGTGGTGGAAGTGGCTGCTATGGCAGGAGGAAGCAGCATTTGACCGTCGGTAAAGATTTCAGCATCGTTTACCGCTACATTGGAGTATCCCCATATCAGTTCCTTGTTCCAGGGGTCAGTCATCACCATCCTCAAATCATAATACGTCTTCAGGAGAGTAGAGCCGTTCACGATAGTCTGACTGAGGGGGTAGTCGTCCTGATCGGCCTGCAGTATTCTGCCGTCGTAGTGATACATCTCTACACCGTTTGTCGTGCAAATTTCTATGGCTTCATTGATGGCTTTCAGCGCATCTTCCCATTTAGCCTGTTTTTTAGACTCGTCCTGAGGGAAAAACAACTCGTGGTTATGGTCATAAAAATTGT
Organism: Candidatus Symbiothrix dinenymphae; assembly: GCF_001431085.1. NCBI lineage: Bacteria > Pseudomonadati > Bacteroidota > Bacteroidia > Bacteroidales > Candidatus Symbiothrix > Candidatus Symbiothrix dinenymphae. The sequence goes on along the minus strand of NZ_BBRU01000594.1, from coordinate 1,414 downwards.
TGTAATCCCCATTACAGTTGTAGAACGGGCTTGCCCTGTGGAGCAGTACACGCGCCTTGATGGCTCTGGCACCCAACCGGTCTATCTTCCCAAGGTCAACACCTTCCCTTCGTACTACAAGATTGGGTATGGCCTCATCTATTGTCTTGACAATAAAATCGAAGCAGTCGTCGATTTTACTGCGCGGGGCACGTACACTATTCATATCGGCATCAGGCGAGATGGTGTTGGGCACCAGCACGATGGGACCATACTTTTGCAAGAGCAAAAAGTGATAATAGGCTTTGAGAAACATTACCTGTGCTTTCCAGTCCTTTATTTCGGTTTCATTCAAATCCTGCACTCCTTCGATGTTGTCAATGAACGTATTGCAGACGGAAATTCCTTCGTATAAATTTTTCCCACCATTGGTGCCCGTCCATGTTCCCAGATAGGGGTCATCGGGATTCATTTTTCTCTCCATCACCCGCACACCTTTAAATTCTTCGCCGTCGCGGTCATATTCCGCCTGAATCCACTCGTCACCCAGATAATAGTGGGATACCCTCTTGTTATCTCTCGGCATAAAAGAGTAGGCAGTTGCCAGGGCATGAGAAGCCTCTTCTCTCAGGCTGAACATGCTTTCAATAGTCATGCTCTTGTCAGGAACCACATCTAAATAATCATTGCACGATGGAAAGAAAAACATCGCCGCAACCATGAGTGTAGAGACGTGGCGCGCCACGTCTGTACGAATAAATTTTCTAAATGATTTCATAATTTTTAATTTTTTTAATTGTTAATTTTTTGTCTTGAACCGTTACTATACAGCACCTCCCCACAGCGGACTAAAAAAAAACGAATCATCCTGAACTTTAAATACTAAACCGACACTTTTCCCGTTATAGTAATATGGGAGATATAATGGACATAGAGATTTTAGTGAAGACATTGATTGCGGAGGTTCGAACTTTACAAAAGGAGAATGCGATTCAAAAAAAAGCAATTGAGATTCAAGACAAGGAGATCGCCGACTTACGTGCACGCTTGTCCCGCTATGAGCACCCTAAAACCAGTCAGAATAGCCATCTTCCTTCCAGCAAAGACCCTATCGGCACCCAAAAAGTGAACCTTCGCCAAAAGACAGGTCGTCCGGTTGGCGGTCAAAAAGGACATGTAGGCAAAACGCTGACGATGCAAAAACCGGATGAGATAATTGACCTTTGTTCCGATTTTTGCACTCATTGTGGGGCGGATTTGTCCGCAGAGGAAGCAAGCGTGTTGGAAGTTCGTCAAGAAATAGACCTGCCGCCTATTCGTCCCATAGTGAAAGAATATCACAAAATGCGTAAGGTTTGCCAATGTGGTTGGGTTAATGATGGTGAATTTCCGGTAGGGGTTAATTCCAGGATTAGCTATGGTTCCGGCGTTGAAG
>NZ_BBRU01000593.1:0-1953 GCF_001431085.1 Candidatus Symbiothrix dinenymphae | reverse complement strand
TATCCTGCGAAAATGTTCCGAGCCAAGTCCCAAAGTCAAATTGCTCCACGACAAACTAAGGCATCGCCCATATCCATTCCAAACGAAAAAATTTGTAGTACACAAACAGGTTTTTGAAAAATTCCAATAGTCTGATTTACAACGACTTTATTCCGGATAGTGCGCAATGTGGGTTAGGTTCCGGAGTAAGAAAAATGTTTCATTATGTTCCATTGTATGTAAAAGATAAAACCGCCTTGCCGATTATGGAAGAAGGCGATGTGTTCAAACTAACTGTCCGTTATGAAAAGAAAGGGGCTTATCCCTCCCGTGATTTAGGGGAAATTAGTGCCACAATTAAACATGCCGATGAAGTATTGGAATTGATTCAAAAAAATCCAAAAATCACAATCCCAGAAATGGCTCAAAGTCTTGCTATTCCCGAAAGAACAATGGCAAGAACTATCTCTAAATTAATTGAAGAGCAACTAATTGAAAGAGAAGGTTCTCGAAAAGATGGGAAATGGATAATAGTAGCAGTGGCATGATAAGTGGCATGATAAGTGGCATGATAAGTGGCATGATAAATGTCGTGATAAATGTCGTGATAAAAAAAACTCGCCAATCAAACCGATTTGGCAAGGTTTTCGTTAGTAACAGCTAAAAAGCAGGACAGCATCATAAATAATATGATAAACCGGGACTTGGAAAATAGCACCTCAAAAAAAGATTTAGCCTATTTTTTAATCTACCAAATCCAATACAAACCTATCAACAAAAACAGAAAAAAAATCACATGCTGTCGCAGATTCTTATTTATTCATCACTTTATTGCCGGAATCAACTATTGCCCCTATTAAAATATTGTCCCAGCCTAAAGTATCTTTTGCATATTCAGCCCATTGGTGATTAAAGGATTCAAATGCTTCATATTCAGCTTTATGCTCTGAAAGCGGAGTTAATTCAAACCAATCAAAATGTTCATAGATTGTCAGATATAACAACTGTATATGATTCTTTTCCAATTCGTTCCACCAAGGTAAAGCCAAAGTTTCCTGCATTTTGTGCAACCAAAATTCGTACCGCTGTTTTGGGGTGAATTTCATAAAAACAGGATGCCTAAGACTTTCATCCAATTGAAGCCAATCTTTCCGGCTCATGGTTTGAATCTCTGTTTGATGTTCTTTAATCCAAACATCTGCCTGTGTTTCATCCGTATAATCTTGTGAATATACAAATGAGCAACAACACAGTGCAAACAAACACATACTAATAATAAATTCTCGTTTCATAAAGATTAATTATTTATATTTCAATTTCTTAATTATTTTTACACAATCCATCACATTTTCCAAACTTTACATTCTGATTTTACAACAGAGCCGAAGCCCACTTGAACTCTGTTCAAAATCGGGAGCAAAGTTAGGCAAAAATTTCATATAAACCCAATATTTTTGAAAATTTTTTTCTCCTTTAAAATTGCAACCAACCCGATTATAAACACTCCTGTAAATATAATTTCAAATATCGCAGGGGACAAGAAACAGACGGTATTTTTCATAAGCTCAATCAAAAATCCAATCATTCATATCTGCTCCTGTAAAAAATAATAAATAAACCGATATGCAGTTAATTAGAAATAAAACGACCGTACTCCAATGCACTTTTTTTCTATATAAAGCCATTATGGTCAAAATAAATGTGATAGGCAGAACTAAGGATATATTAACGACATGCGTCATCACAGCAATTTCCTGATGGATTATACTCACATCTTTCGGATCCCCCAGTAACTCATTTTTGTCGGCAAACACAACATGAATTCGAATGACAAAACTGTAATACATGCCCGACAAAATCAGGGAGAGATAGACGAGTATTGAATATATTTTATTTAGCATCTTACTTTAATTTTAGCGAAAATATAAATTAAAAAATCATTAATAGCTTTTATAATCTTACTAATCAACTTTT
>NZ_BBRU01000592.1:0-1953 GCF_001431085.1 Candidatus Symbiothrix dinenymphae | reverse complement strand
TTATTATGATGTGGAAAATCACCTGCTTTTGGCTGTTTTAGGGCATTATGAATCCGAAATTTGCACAAAAGAACTTTTTTTTGAAATTTTATCAAAAAAAATAACTAATTTTGCCGTTCATTTTTCAAATGTGGACACAAATCCTGTGAATTATATGTGAAGAATTAAATATTAAAAATAATACAATAGATATGGCAACGAAAGAAACGAAAGAAGAAGCAAAAAAAACTCCTGCAAAGGCGACGCCCGCAAAACCTGCGGCAAAAGCTCCTGCGAAAACTGATGCAAAAGCATCAGCATCGGCAAAACCTGCGGCAAAAGCTCCTGCAAAGCCTGCAGCAAAAACTCCTGCAAAGCCTGCGGCAAAAGCATCAGCAGCGGCAAAACCTGCAGCAAAAGCACCGGCAAAGCCTGCAGCAAAAACACCTGCAAAGCCCGCAGCAAAGGCTTCGGCGAAACCTGCGGCGGCGAAAGCAGATGCTACGGACAACGCTGATTTGAGCATCGACCAGCGGATGAAAAATCTGTATCAACTTCAATTGATTTTGACAGAAATTGATAAAATCAAAACGCTCCGCGGCGAATTGCCGTTTGAAGTGGAAGATTTGAGCGATGAGGTGGCGATGTTGAAAACGCGTGTCGAGAACTTCCAAACAAACGTCAAGGAGCTGGAAACGGCAATCGGTCAAAACAAAATCAAAATTACCGATGCCACCAAATTGATAGACCGCTTTCAAGCGCAAATTGATGAGGTGCGCAACAACCGCGAATACGACAATCTCTCGAAAGAGATTGAGTTTCAAGGACTTGAAGTGGAATTGGCAGAAAAGAAAATCCGCGAATATACGGAGAAATTGAACGATTTGACGGAAGAAATCACTCGCTGCAAGGGTTTGTATGCCGAACGACAAGTGGATTTGAAGGCAAAAAAAGCAGAACTCAACGCCATCATTTCCGAAACAAAAATTCAGGAAGAACAGTTGCGCGAACAGTCAATCAAACTCGAAGACACCATCGAGCCGCGGTTGATGGCGGCTTTCAAACGCATCCGCAAAAGTGCAAGAAACGGTTTGGGAGTGGTGTACATCCAACGCGATGCCTGTGGTGGATGCTTCAACAAAATTCCACCCCAACGACAGTTAGACATCAAACTGCGCAAAAAAACCATCGTCTGCGAACACTGTGGTCGCATCATCATCGACCCCGCATTGGCAGAAGAAGTGTCCGGCAAAGCACTGTTCTAATTTGCGGTATGCTTCATCCGGAAAGTTGTTGTATCTTTGTCGGCTGAAACAAAAAGCATTTGTTATGAATTTATTGCAAGATATTATTGTTCGGGCTAAGGCTAACAAGCAGCGCATTGTGCTGCCTGAGGGCACTGAGCCGCGTACGTTGCACGCTGCCGACCGACTTATTGCCGATGGGGTGGCAAGCATTATTCTGCTGGGCAATCCGGTGGAAATCAAGGCTTTGGCTAAGCAGTTTGGGCTTCAGCACATTGCCGAAGCAGAGATGATTGACCCCACCAATCATCCCAAAAAAGAGCAATATGCCCAACTGTTGGCAGAATTGCGCAAAAGCAAGGGCATGACCATCGAGGAGGCGCGCGAATTGGCTACAGACCCGCTCTATTGCGGCTGCTTGATGATTAAAAATGGCGATGCCGATGGCGAAATTGCCGGTGCACGCAGCACTACGGGCGATGTGTTGCGCTCGGCATTGCAAGTGGTGAAGACCAAACCGGGCATCAGGGTCGTGAGTGGCGCATTTTTTGTGTTTCTCAAAGACAAAACATTTGGCGAAGACGGGCTGCTCGTGTTCGCCGATTGCGCCGTGATGCCCAACCCCACCGCACCGGAATTGGCTGAGATAGCTGTTGCCACCGCACGTACAGCACAGTGTCTGGCAGGTATCGAACCGCGCGTGGCCATGTTGAGCTTCTCTACCAAAGAC
>NZ_BBRU01000591.1:0-1962 GCF_001431085.1 Candidatus Symbiothrix dinenymphae | reverse complement strand
GTTATGGAGATGGAACGCATGGAAAATACCAAACGGTACGACCTCGAATGATAAACAGGCTCTGGACAGGCTTAGATGGCAGTTCTTGGGGAACGGGTAGTGGTTACTGGGACCAATATTTTTGGATTGCCGACGGCGACTTGGAGACATGGGTGGATATTAGCCTTGACTTAACGCCGCGTAGCGTTGGTCTACACAATCGGGTATTTTGGATTGGATTTGCTATAGAAAATGGTAATAATCCTCCTGAAGCGTTGCTCTTAGGTGCAAATATCGTCTATTATATATCGGATATACGATTTACAAAATGACGAAACGTTCCGGGGCAACCGTAGATTTGACGGTTGCCCCGGAATTTTTTTTTTGCATTTCGTTTTGACTTCCAATTATTTTGCCTATCTTTGCGGATATTTATAAAATGAGAAGTCATGAAGAAATTACCAATTGGTATTCAGTCGTTTGAGAAGTTGCGCGATGAAGGTTGTTTGTATGTGGACAAAACGAAAGAAATACTCCAACTTACAAGTTCAAATATCGTGTTTCTCTCACGCCCGCGCCGCTTTGGAAAGTCGCTCCTTGTGAGCACCTTGGATTATAAAGATTAGTAAGATAGAAATTAAAAAACAAATTATTTACATAATGAAAAAAACAGGTATTTTATTTTTAGCAACAATCCCCTGCTTGTCGGCTATTTCTCAACCGACAAGTAGCGGTTATCCCATCAACCCCGTACCATTTACGTCGGTGAAAGTGACCGACCAGTTCTGGGGACAACGGCTGGTAGCCAGCCATGAAGTGACAATCCCGTTGGCTTTCGGCAAATGTGAAGAAACGGGGCGGTATGAAAATTTTCACAAGGCTGCCCATCCAAGCCCCGATTATAAAGTGGTTGGATTTTCTTTCGATGACACGGATGTCTATAAAACCATCGAAGGTGCTTCTTATTCCATGCAAACATGGCCCGATAAGAAGTTGGCGCGTTACATCGACAGTGTGCTCACCATAGTCGCCGCCGCACAGGAACCGGACGGCTATCTTTACACCGCGCGAACGATGAATCCGCAACATCCGCACCATTGGGCAGGTCATGAGCGATGGGAAAAAGTGGAAGAAAGCAGCCACGAATTTTACAATCTGGGACATTTGCTGGAGGGCGCAATTGCCCATTATCAGGCGACCGGCAAAAGGAATTTTTTGGATATTGCCATCCGGTATGCCGACTGTGTAGAACGGTCGATCGGAAATAAAGCCGGTCAGGTGGAACGTGTGCCGGGGCACCAAATTGCAGAAATGGGATTAGCCAAGCTTTATTCGCTCACGGGCGAAAAGAAATATCTTGATTTGGCAAAATATTTCTTGGACAAACGGGGTTATACAACAATAAAGGGCACTTATACCCAATCGCATAAACCCATTTTGGAACAGGACGAAGCCGTTGGGCATGCCGTACGCGCCGGTTATATGTATTCGGGAATTGCCGATGTGGCAGCACTCACGGGCGATACGGCTTACATCCACGCCATCGACCGCATCTGGGACAATGTGGTGTCGAAAAAGCTCTACATCACCGGTGGAATAGGCGCCCGCCACAGAGGAGAGGCATTCGGCGATAACTACGAATTACCCAATCTGACGGCTTACAACGAGACTTGTGCAGCCATCGCCAATGTTTATTGGAACTACCGTTTGTTTCTGTTGCATGGCGAAGCCAAATATTTCGACGTGCTGGAACGCACCTTGTATAATGGTTTGATTTCCGGCGTTGCGCTGGACGGCGGTACATTTTTCTATCCCAATCCATTGGAATCGGATGGCAAATACAAATTCAATTCGGAAGGTACGCTTGTCCGCCAGCCATGGTTTGGATGCGCCTGCTGCCCGTCGAATGTCAGCCGTTTCATTCCTTCCCTGCCGGGGTATGTGTATGCTGTGGACAACAGCGATGTATATGTGAATTTGTTT
>NZ_BBRU01000590.1:0-1967 GCF_001431085.1 Candidatus Symbiothrix dinenymphae | reverse complement strand
CCCTACGGGATGCTGAAATGGGGGGCGGGGCGATTCTATTTTCTACCGAGCTACAATCCCTACGGGATAAAAACAAATGATGAACGAACAATATTCATAAAACATCCATCTTTTTAACACCCCACCCTACGGGATACAAGGCTATGTATATTTGTCCCTACGGGATAAAACACCGTTTGCAAAATAATAGCACCTGAAAAAAAGATTTAGCCTGTTCCTGTTCGTCTGAACTGTGATTTTCGTCTGAACTATGATTTTAAGATGATTTTATTGATTTATATGATTAAAAACAATCATACAAACCAATAAAATCATCTTAAAATCACAGTTCAGATGATTTATATGATTCAAAAAAATCATAAAAATCACTGAAATCACACGAAAATCAAAGTTCAGACAAAAAAAGTTCTGTCCTGCTTGGTTTTTTAGAAAAAATGCTTACTTTTGCACCTCAAATTTCACGAAAAAAATTATGGCAACACCTCCATTTAAGTATCAAGAGCCGTTTCCGTTGGGGAAGGACGAAACGGAGTATTATTTGCTGACGAAAGAGGGCATTTCTACTGCTGCGTTTGAGGGCAAGGAAATCCTGAAAGTGCAGCCTGATGCGCTCACACACCTTGCGGCAACGTGTTTTCAGCAGTGCGCGTTTTTCTTGCGGGCTGCGCATCAGAAGCAAGTCGCCGCGATTTTGGATGACCCCGAAGCGAGCGAGAACGACAAATTTGTGGCTCTCACGATGCTACGCAATGCCGAAGTGTCCGCCAAAGGCATTTTGCCGTTCTGTCAGGACACGGGCACGGCTACGATTATTGCCAAAAAAGGGCAGCAGGTTTGGACAGGCGGTGGCGACGAGGAGGCACTTTCCAAAGGGGTGTACAAGACCTACACGGAGGAAAATCTGCGCTATTCGCAGACCGTGGCGTTGGATATGTACACCGAGAAGAACACGGGCACCAACCTCCCTGCGCAGATTGACGTGCAGGCGATTGACGGCGCGGAATACAAATTTCTGTGCATCGCCAAAGGAGGCGGCTCGTCCAACAAAACATACCTCTTTCAGGAAACGAAAGCCCTGCTCAACCCGCAGACGCTCGAAAAATTTCTGCTCGAAAAGATGAAATCGCTGGGCACGGCTGCCTGTCCGCCCTACCACATCGCGTTTGTGATTGGCGGCACGTCGGCGGATGCCTGCCTCAAAACGGTGAAAATCGCCTCCACGAAATATTACGACACATTGCCCACGAGCGGCAACGATGGCGGTCAGGCATTCCGCGACCTCGCATTGGAAGCGAAAATGCTGAAAGCGGCTCAAGAAATCGGTTTGGGTGCGCAATTCGGCGGCAAATATCTCGCGCACGACATTCGGATTGTCCGTTTGCCGCGTCACGGTGCCTCTTGTCCGGTGGGGATGGCGGTGTCCTGCTCGGCAGACCGCAACATCAAGGCGAAAATCAACAAAGACGGCATTTGGGTGGAAAAACTCGAAGACCACCCTGCCAAATACATCCCCGAAGCATTGCGCAACGCGGGCGAGGGCGATGTGGTGCGCATCAACCTCAATCGCCCGATGCAAGAGATTTTGGCTGATTTGACCAAATATCCCGTTTCCACGCGCCTGTCGCTCAACGGCACCATCGTGGTGGGTCGCGACATCGCCCACGCCAAACTCAAAGAACTGTTGGACAATGGCGAAGACCTCCCGCAATACATCAAAGACCATCCCATTTACTACGCCGGTCCGGCAAAAACGCCCACAGGCTACGCCTGCGGCTCGATGGGACCGACCACGGCGGGGCGGATGGACTCCTACGTCGATTTGTTCCAGTCGCGCGGCGGCAGCATGGTGATGCTCGCCAAAGGCAACCGTAGCCAGCAAGTAACGGATGCCTGCCACAAACACCGCCGCTTCTACCTCGGCTCCATCGGCGGACCGGCAGCAATTTTGGGCAAAACAAAACCCAAAA
>NZ_BBRU01000589.1:0-21137 GCF_001431085.1 Candidatus Symbiothrix dinenymphae | reverse complement strand
CGGCGCAGGTTACAACAAATGCTTCGGCACGGACGAAGACCGTTACCGGTTTCGTGTACGATGAAACCGGAGTTGGAGTCCCCGGTTCCACCATCACCATCAAAGGGAGCACTCGTGGAGTGGCGACAGACTTGGATGGGTCATTCAAAATAGACGTTTCGCCGACGGATGTTTTGGAAGTTTCTTTTTTGGGGTACGACCTCTACACGGTGGAGGTGGGCGACAAGGCGAATTTTGTGATTCCGCTCAAGCCCAAAGCGAATGAGTTGGATGAAGTGACCATTGTCGCTTTCGGTACTCAGAAAAAGGAAAGTGTGATATCTGCCATATCCACTATTAATGCCAAGGACTTGTATGTTCCAAGCAACAACCTCACCACAGCCCTTGCCGGAAAAATATCAGGCATCGTAGCCTATCAGCGAAGCGGCGAACCGGGCGCGGACAATGCCGATTTCTTTATCCGCGGCGTTACCACTTTCGGTTACACGAAAAGCCCGCTGATATTGATTGACAATGTGGAATTGACGACCGATGACCTCGCGCGTTTGAATGTGGACGATATTGCCAGTTTCTCCATTATGAAAGATGCGACGGCGGCGGCTTTGTACGGCTCGCGTGGTGCCAATGGCGTGATTTTGGTAACGACCAAAGAAGGACAGGAGGGAAAAACAAAACTCAATATCAGGGTCGAAAATTCATTTTCCGCTCCCACTTCCATGGTCAAAACCGTTGACCCCATCAGCTACATGAAACTCAATAACGAGGCAGCACTCACCAGAGACCCGCTTGCACGGCGACCTTTTTCAAACGAAAAGATTGCTGCAACCCAACAGGGGCTCAATCCTTACATGTATCCTGCCGTCAACTGGTACGATGAGTTGTTTAATGATTACGCATCCAATCAACGGGTAAACCTCAATGTCAGCGGTGGTGGAAGTGTGGCAAGGTATTATGTGGCAGGAAGTTTTGCCAACGAATCGGGGATACTGAAAGTGGACCCCAAGAACAATTTCAACAACAATATCAACTTGAAACGGGTTTCGTTGCGCTCGAATGTCAATATCAACCTGACCAAAACGACTCAGTTGGATGTTCGCCTGAGCGGTAATTTTGAAGATTACAACGGTCCCGTCTGGAGTGGTACGGATGTTTTTAACATGGCAATGCAAAGTAGCCCCGTAGCATTTCCCAAATACTATGTGTCGGATACGGAGTTTACAACGGCCATTCACCCCCTGTTCGGCAATACCCAAGCCGGCGATTACCTGAACCCATACGCCGAAATGGTGAGCGGTTATCAGGATTATTCACGGACGGTGATGATTGCCCAGTTGGAATTGAAGCAAGCGCTTGATTTTATCACGGAAGGCTTGCGATTCAGGCTGCTCGGCAGCACCACCCGTAATTCCTTTTTTGACATGCAAAGGCAATATGCACCTTTCTATTACCGGACAAGCTCTTATGACAAAGTAACAGATAAATTCGGGTTGATATTACTGAACCCCACCGGTGGAAGGGATTTTCTGAATCCTCTCGGCTCAAACAAGGATGTATCCACTTCCTACTACTTCGAGGGAGCGCTGAACTGGAACCGGACTTTTAACGACGCACATGAATTATCTGCTATGGCAGTGGGCGTCGTGAGGCAAACGCTGTATTCCGATGCTACCAGTTTGCAGACCTCTTTGGCACACAGGAATTTGGGCGTTTCCGGACGTTTGACCTACGCCTACGACCACCGCTACTTTGTAGAGGGTAACTTCGGATACAATGGCTCGGAACGGTTTGCGGATAAGGAACGCTTCGGATTTTTCCCTTCGGCAGGACTCGGATGGATTGTTTCCAATGAGAGTTTCTGGAACGACGAACTCAAAACGACCGTATCCAAACTCAAACTGAAAGGCACCTACGGTTTGGTCGGAAACGATGCTATCGGCGATGTAAATGACCGCTTTTTCTATCTTTCAACGGTTAATCTGAATGACAATAGCAAGCAACCTTTCTATTATGGAGAGGATTTTACCTACCGTCCCGGCGGTACATCCATCAGCAGTTACTCCAACCCATTCATTTCCTGGGAAACGTCCCGCAAAGCCAACCTGGGTATTGAAATAGGATTGTTTGACAGGATTGAAATTCAGGCGGATTATTTTACGGAATACCGGACGAATATTTTGATGACGCGAACTTCCGTGCCTTCTACGATGGGATTGCAGGCCGATTTACGGGCGAATGTCGGTGAATACTCATCACACGGCTACGAGGTGTCTGTGGATGCAAAACATTCGTTCAACAAGGATTTCTGGCTTACCGGCAGGGCGAATTTAACCTATGCCAACGGTCAGTACGAAGTATTTGAAGAGCCGACCTATCCGTATCCATGGCTTTCGTCTAAAGGATTGTCTTTCGACCAGCAGAAAGGGTTGATAGCCGAGCGTTTGTTTATTGATGACGCCGATATAGCCAACTCTCCGCGGCAAACCTTTGGCAGTTATCTGCCGGGAGACATCAAATACAAGGATATCAATGATGACGGCATCATTGACAGTCAGGACGTTGTGCCCATCGGTTTCCCCGAAACGCCCCGTGTCATGTACGGGTTTGGTCTGTCCACGGGATTCAAGGGATTAGACTTTTCCTTCTTCTTTCAAGGCTCGGCGCAATCTTCCTTTTTTATTGACCAGACAAAATCGGCACCTTTTCTGAATCAGACCATTAAAGATAAAAGCGGCGTGGTCAGAAACACCAACAATGCCGTGTTGCAGACATGGGCAGACAGCCACTGGTCGGAAGAAAACAGGAATATATATGCCTTGTGGCCACGCTTGTCCACGGAAATTGTCACCAACAACAACCAAAACAGCACCTGGTTCTTACGGGATGGTGCTTTCCTGCGGTTAAAATCGGTGGAATTGGGATATACCCTGCCGCACAGTTGGACGAACAAAGCGCACATAGGAAGTGCCCGGCTCTATTTAAGTGGGACTAATTTGTTGCTGTTCAGTGTTTTCGATACATGGGATGTGGAAATGGGGAATAATGGATTGGGCTATCCCGTGCAGCGTGTAGCTAATATCGGGTTAAACCTCTCCTTCTAATTAAAAATTACGAATTAAAAATTAAAGAATATGAAAAAAAATATTTGTAAAAACAGATTTACGGCATTCATCATTGCTGCGATGTGCATTCTGCCGTCGTGTGCGGATTATTTGGACATTGTGCCTGACAATGTAGCCACTATGGAGATGGCTTTTTCGACACGGATAAATGCCGAGCGTTTCCTTTTCACCTGCTACGGGTATGTTCCGCAAGCCGGTGATTTATTAGCCAACCCGGCATTGGCAACCGGCGATGAAGTATGGAATGCCGCCGAGCGGACTTTTCTGTATTCCAATACGGCCGCTATACCCATTGCCATGGGCAACCAGAATACAAACGACCCTTACATGAATTACTGGAGTATCGGTAGTGACGGACGGGGTGGAACGAACTTGTTTACGGCTTTGCGGGACTGTAATATTTTCCTCGAAAACGCTCATTTGATACCGGATATTGAGGAATCCGAAAGGACGCGGTGGATTGCGGAAGTAAAAGTGCTGAAAGCCTATTTCCACTATTTCCTGATGCAATTGTACGGACCTATCCCCATTATCAAGGAAAATATCTCGACGGCAGCTTCGCCCGACGAGGTAAAGATAGTGCGGGAACCGGTGGACAAAGTGGTGGAGTATATTGTTGCACTCATTGATGAGGCTACGGCTGACAAAGAGGTGGCGTACCCCGCCTTGCCGATTTCTATTCTGGTACGGGCTACAGAATTGGGACGACTGACCTTGCCTGCCGCTTTGGCGATTAAAGCCAAAGTGTTGACCTTGGCGGCAAGCCCTTTGTTTAATGGAAATCCCGATTTTGCTTCATATAAAAATGCGGAGGGGGTCAATCTGATTAATCCGGTGGAAAACCCCGCCAAATGGGAAACGGCAAGAGATGCTCTCAAGGAAGCGATTGAGTATGCACACAAGGGTGGTCATCAATTATATACGTTTGATGAACGAATAAGTTTTACCCCGTCCGATACCACCTTTCTTGAATTGACTTTGCGCAATACCATCACCGCCCGGTTCAACAATGAACTAATATGGGGAATCGGAAACAATGGAACTACGAACATGCAGCAAGTTTGCAGTCCGGTATTGACAACCTTCCAGCTTGCTCGGCAGATAGGGATGCATAATCCCACATTGAACGTTGTGGAACAGTTTTATTCGAATAATGGAGTACCCATTGAGGAAGATAATACCTACGATTATGACAATCGGTATCAAGTGGACGCGGCGCCTGTCGACCACTTTTATTACATTACCCCGGGGTTACGCACGGCTTCCCTGAATTTCTACCGTGAACCGCGTTTTTATGCCTATCTTGGATTTGATAATGGAAAATGGTTTAATCTGGAAGCGGCTAACGACCAAAATTCATTGGTAGTACATAACAAAGCCGGAGAAACCGGCGGAAGAAGTGAGAATTATTACAATATTACCGGATATTATGCCAAAAAATTAGTCAATTATAAGTTGGTGCTGAGCGCAACCACCAATACCAGTGGTTCGGTTGGCTATCCGTTCCCGATTATCCGTCTGGCGGATTTGTATCTGCTCTATGCAGAGGCGCTCAATGAATGTAAAAGCGCACCGGATGCCGATGTGTATCAATACATCCAATTGGTGCGCGACAAAGCAGGCTTGGATGAGGGAACCGGCGGTTTGGTACAAACATGGGCTACTCACTCCACAAATTCGCTCAAACCAACTACAAAAACGGGTATGCGGGACATCATTCACAGGGAAAGGCTGATTGAACTGGCGTTTGAAGGACAGCGTTTCTACGATTTGCGCCGTTGGCGCTTGAGTTCCGAATACCTGAACAAACCCATCAGGGGCTGGAATGTGGCGGGACTTACGGAGGCGGATTACTATCAGGAAACTTATCTCTACTTCCGGAAATTTACACCCAAAGATTATTTCTGGCCCATAAAGACAAGTGATATGTATGTGAATAATAAATTGATTCAAAGTCCCTACTGGGATTAATAAACAGATTAATGAACAAATAAAAAAATAGATAAAGATGAAAAAGATTGGAATTTTATTTTTGATGTCGGCGTTTTTCGCTTGCAGTGAAGAATTTAAGCACGCGCCGACAGGCGGAGACAGCAATGCTCCCGAGCCGCTGAAAAGTGCGCAGGTAAAGGAAAATATCGCAGGTGGAGCCGTCATTACCTACGAACTCCCCGACAATTCAGACGCCTTGTATGTCAAAGCCGTTTATACGACTTCGCAGGGCGTAGAGAAAGACGTGATTGCTTCGTCATACCTCAATTCCTTGACAATAAAAGGATTGGGCAATACGAATGCAAGAACGGTGAAACTGTATGTGGTCAACCGGCAGGAAAAAACGTCTGCACCGATGGAAGTCACTATCAATCCATTAACGCCGCCTGTCCAAAAAATCAAGAACAGCCTTACCTATACAACTGATTTCGGCGGATTTTTGGTCACCTATGATAATGAAGACAGGGAAGATGTTTCTATCAATGTGTTGGCACGCGATTCTACCGGCACGGAAATGTTGGACTACGACGCCCTGTATACTCCATTGGCGGTGGGACAGTATGCGGTCAGGGGCTTGCCCGATACAGAAAATCGGTTTGGTCTTTATGTACGGGATAGATGGGACAATATTTCCGATACCGTGTTTTTTACGCTCACCCCATGGCGAGAGGATTATTTAGACAAACTATTATTCAGGCACATAGTCGTAGCCGGCGATTACCCATCATGGACTAATTATGGTGGTACTGTGGGAAGGCTTTGGGATGGTCTCATATTTACTGATGGTGATAACTATGGTTCTACACTTGATGGACCGCTCCCTCACAGATTGACGATTGACTTGGGGGTTTCTGTCAAACTAAGCCGTTTCAAGCTATGGCAACGGGCACATGAAGTTACATTTTATCAGCATGCCGAGCCTAAGCATTATAAGGTTTACGGACGCTTGGATGATCCGGGACAGGGAAATGCGGCTGATGTGATGGAAGGATGGACTTTGCTCAGAGAGTGCCATTCCTTTAAGCCATCCGGTTTACCTCTCGGACAAGTCTCTAATGAAGATTGGGACTATATGAAAAACGGAGAAGAGTATTTATTTCCCCTTGATGCTGCCCCTGTTCAATATGTACGGCTCGAATTTTTGGAATCCTGGTCGGGAAGGTCAATGACAAATTTTGGTGAAATATCCTTCTGGGGAACAATACAATAAAATAATAAACATAAAAAATAGAAAATATGAAAAAGATATTGATGAATACAGGAACTATATTGTTGACACTCTATGTGGTCGCGCTCGCAGGTTGTGCGGATTTGAATGATATGCAACAACAATACCTCGACAGGGGAGAGCGTACTTATACAGGCAAAGCCGATTTATTGACGGTCAATGGCGGTCATAACCGCTTGCAAGTGACAGGAATAATGCAGTATGCGAAGGCCGCCGAATATTGCATGCTCCGCTGGACAAACGGAACGGATACGGATTCGTTGCAAGTGCCTGCCTCTAATTGGCAGGCAACCGACACGATGCGGGTAGTGTTAGACGGATTGAGTGAAGGCGCTTACCGCATTTTTGTACAAACCTATGACAAGGAAGGCAACAGTTCATTGAATGTGGAATGTAATGGAAATGTGTATGGTAACAGTTTTATTCTCTCGGCGAAGGCGAATATGATATCCCAAATAAATTTTCTCATGCCCTCCGTCATTGAACTTTCATGGGCTGTGTCGGAAACAGCGGAAGCCGTTGAAGTGGTGTACGAAAACAAAGCGGGAAGCACGGACACCTTGCTGTTACCCGGTGACACGACGACAATAGAACTGTCAAATTGGAAAATTGGCGGCGAAATCAAATCGCGAACGGCGGTTATTCCCGAAGCAGGCGCTATCGACATGATGTACACCAATTGGCTCGTGCAATCTTTTCCGGCGGATGATATGCTGGATAAAACCAAAATCACTCCGTTGCTCCTGGCTAACGATGCACTACCCACATACGGCGGAAATGCAGCAAATCTGTTCAATGGCCGTATATCTCTTAATGCTGATTCTGAGTTTTCAAGTGGCTTTGGCATTCCCATGCACCTGACTTTCGATTTGGGCGTGAAGGCTCATTTAACGCGATTTGAGTTCTGGCATCCTACAGGCTACAATCAGTGGTCAGCCACAGCGGTTCAGTTTTGGGGCATCGCAGACATGACCGGAGCCGAAATAACAGAGCCAAGGACAAGTAATGGAGATGGTGGTGCTGCATGGGAAGCGGAAGCCCTTGCGAAAGGGTGGCTCAAGTTGGCGGATGGTCCCTGTACCTCTTTCTACACGGCTGCGAATGAGTTTACATCCGGCAATCCGGCAATCATTCGGTATCTGATTGTGCGGGTAACCGAAGTGCAAGGCGTAACCGGTAGTAGCAAGATTACACAATTAGGCGAAGTAACGCTTTATTCCGACAATATTACAGAATTGTAAATAATTCACTATCTTTGCACATTCAAATCATTCATTTGTGATTTGAATGTGCAAATTTGTGACAACCTGACAAAAGTTTTGTCTTGTCGCAAATTATTACTAAATTTGCGACAAAAATATAAACTCAATTTGAATGGAATACATTGAAAATAAGATTTTTAGGAAGGTAAAAAGGGCAGATAGAGGAAGACTGTTTTTTTTAGATTCGTTCGCTAAATTTGGCAACCCCAAGGCTGTTAATAAGGCATTGGAACGCTTGGTGAAACAAGATAAATTATATCGAGTTGCCGTCGGTATTTATGTGCTTCCGGTTGTAAGTAAGCACATTGGCAATGTATTTCCTACAATTGACCAAATCGCCGTTGCCATTGCCGAGAGGGACAAAGCACGCATTGTACCGACAGGCAGTTATGCCATGTACAAATTGGGATTGACTACGCAAGTTCCAATGAATGTAGTGTATTACACGGACGCTTCTGCACGAATAATCAATATTGGCAAAGGAACTATTAAGTTCAAAAAAGCAAGTGCGAAAAATCTTTCTGCAATTGGCGAAATCAGTAAATTGGCTATTCAGGCATTACGTACAATCGGTAAAGGAAATGCCACAGCCGAAGAAGTCGAACACATCAAAAAAGTGCTGCAAAACGAAAATCCGAAACACTTGCAACACGATTTGCTGTTAGCGCCTGTTTGGATTAGAATGTTATTATCCACCCCGAAAACAATTGAAAAATGAATGATTTTGCACATGTAAAAGAATGGTTGCAGTTGTCTGACGAAGATAAACGAAATTTTTACGCTGTTATCAGCGATAAATTAAAACTGCCAATGATGGCTATTGAAAAAGATTGGTGGGTGGTGCATACCTTGTCGCTTATCTTTTCCATGCCTTATGCCAACGCTTTGGTGTTCAAAGGCGGGACTTCGCTCAGCAAAGCGTGGAACATCATTGAACGATTCAGTGAAGATATTGATTTGGCATTGGATAGAGAATTTCTGGGATTTGCGGGCGAATTGAGCAAAAAAGAAATTCACAAATTACGATATGTTTCTTATGAGTTTCTTACCACAAAATTTACGCCTGAACTCAACGAAAAGTTTAAAGAAGTTGGTTTTATGGACGTGATTGTAAAATATCGGGAAGTAAGCAACCACGACCAGGACCCGCTGATTGTTGAAATCTACTATCCAAAATTGACGGAACAAGACGCCTATTTGCGACCGGGCGTTTTGGTCGAAGTCGGAAGTCGCTCGTTGAAAGAGCCTAATTCGCCAAGAAATTTCAGAACAATATTGTCCGAAGAGTATAGCAACAAACCTTATTCCGACCAACCAATCACCATTCCGACAGTCAATCCCGAGCGTACTTTTTTGGAAAAGGTCTTTTTGTTGCATGAAGAATTTCAGCGACCTGTGGAAAAAATGCGGGTAGAACGGTTAAGTCGTCATTTGTACGACCTTGAACGATTGGCAAGAACAGAGTATGCGCAAAATGCATTACATGACAAGAATTTGTATAATACAATTGTGGCGCACCGCGATAAGTTTTCGCATTTGGGAGGCGTTGATTATGAAAAACATAATCCTGCAAACATAAAAATTGTACCGCCTGCCGATTTACTGCCATTTTGGGAAAAAGATTACCACGAAATGGTTGAAAGTATGATATATGGCGAAAAATTATCGTTTAACACTTTGATACAGCGAATTGAAGAATTACAGAAGAGAATAAATATAAGTGAGTAAAAGTAAAAATTATAAATAAACATATAAATAAATTTAAGATGAAAAGAAGAGATTTTTTAAGAAACACAGCGCTCATTGGCGCAGGAACGAGTTTGGGCATCCCCGCAATAGCGTTGAGCTCTTGTGCCGGAGACAAGGCAAAGATTTATACGCCGGAAGAATTGGGCATGTTTTCCTTTGCAAAAGAAGCCCCCGACGGCAAACCGCTGAAAGCAGCATTAATAGGCTGCGGGGGACGCGGAACGGGAGGCGCCCTTGAATTTCTTGCCGCAGGACCTAATCTGTCCATTGTCGCCTTGGCGGATGTATTTCCCGACCGAATAGACAGTTGCCGGAAAATATTGAAAGAGCGTCGGAACAATGAAGTGGCAGATGCGAATTGCTTCACAGGATTCGATGCTTTCAAAAAAGTGTTGGCGATGAAGGAGATTGATGTGGTACTCCTGTGTACGCCGCAACATTTTCGTCCGGAACATTTCAAAGCGGCTGTAGAGGCAGGGAAACATATCTTTATGGAAAAACCCGGTGCCGTTGACCCCATCGGCGTGCGTACCCTGCTTGCCGCTGCCAAAGCAGCAACAGCCAAAGGCTTGACGGTTGTTACCGGAACCTGTAGCCGCCACCGCAGAGATACCTGGGAAGCATACGTACAGGTAAAAAACGGAATTATCGGCGAATTGATTTCTGCAACGGCTCACGGGCATCAGGGCGCCATGTGGTTCAAAAACAGACGTCCCGAATGGAGCGATATGGAATATTGCCTCCGCAACTGGTTCAACATCAACTGGCTCAGTGGCGGGCTTTTTACCGACCAGACAGTTCATTTCATCGATGTCGCTACCTGGTTCATGGGACAGCATCCGGTCAAAGCCATTGGCGTTGGAGGACGCGCTCGCCGACTGATTGGCGATACCTACGACTACCTGAGCGTGGACTATCACTACGGAGACAGCAAACGTCTGTTTGCCACCGGTAAGCAGATAGACGGCTGCGACGGTAATTTTTCGGTGCAGATACTTGGCGCAAAGGGCATAGTTAATTTTTTGTGGAACAACAATGTGCAAATTACAGACTATAAAGGAAATACACTTTGGAAGTACGATTATGAAAACAGTCCCTTAAAAAATCCGTACGAACAGGAACATGTACACTTTGTTGAATCCATACGGCTGAACAAGCAAGTCAATCAGGCCGAAGATTTGGCCTATTCAACGCTTATCACCATTATGGGACGTGTGGCAGCCTACACCGGCAAAGTAATCAAATGGGACGAAATTATAGCTTCCGATTTGCGCTACGGTCCGACGGAATATAAATTAGGACCCTTACCCGATTACCACGAAGGCGTAGTTCCCATTCAAGGAAAAGAGCCTAAAGCAATGGGGTGAAATAACAAATAAATCGTTTTTAATTAAAAAAATAAATTCAATGAACAAGAAAATAGTATTTTTGGCTTTTGCAGCCGTTTTTGCAACAGCGGCTACAGTAGAAGGGAAAGGTGGATGGAAGCCTTTATTCGGGGCGGATTTTTTGGACGCCGAGTATGACAAATGCGTATGGACATTCTCCGACGGTGTTTTGACCGCCTCTAAGGACAAGGAAATCTGGTCAACAAGCGAATATGAAAACTTCATTTTGGAGTTGGAGTTCAAAAATGACCATGAAACAAATTCCGGTGTGATAGTTTATTGCACAGACCGGAAAAACTGGATTCCCAATGCCGTGGAAATTCAGATTGCAGACGATTACAGCGAAAAATGGAGCACCTCCTCTTTGGATTGGCAATGCGGCGCCATTTTCGGACATCTGGCAGCAAACAAACAAAAGGTAGTTCGCAAACCTGGTGAATGGAACGCGATGCAAATCACCTGCAGAGGTCAAAAAATCACGGTCAAGTTGAATGGCAAGAAAGTCACTCAAATGGATATGAGCAAGTGGACATCAGGCACGGAGAATCCCGATGGCACGAAAATCCCGTCTTGGCAACCGAAACCATTTGCCGAATTAGCGACCAAAGGTTTTATCGGCTTACAAGGCAAGCATGGCAACGCAACTATATGGTTCAGGAATATTAAAATAAAAAATCTGTAAATAATAAAATATATGAAAAATTATCTTATTGTACTTTTTGCGTGTATCGCATTTCCACTATGGGCGGCTGAAACGAGAATTTCATCACCCGACGGGACATTAGTCCTGAGTATTGACGTTTCCCAAAGCATTTCCGTCAAGGCGATGGCGGGGAATACAACTATTTTTGAAATCAGGAATATTGATATGCTCACCGACAAGGGGCATTTTCCTGCTACCAAGCGCGTCAAAAAGGTGAAGAAAAATTCCGTCAATCGCGTTGTGCAGCCTGTTATCAAGGAAAAAAAGGCAAGCATTCCCGAACGCTACAATGAAGCCGTCATTGAGTTTGGCGACAAAACGAAAATTCAGTTCCGGCTCTACAACGAAGGTTTTGCCTATCGTTTCCTGACGGATGCCGCCGGCGACATGAAGGTGTTGAGTGATAACGCGGATTTCATTTTTCCGGACAGTGCCCGTCTTACCTTTCAAAAAGACGACAATCTCAACAGTGCCTTTGAAAACCCTTACGTGACCGAGCAAATTGGCGACATGACAACCGGCGAGATGGGTAATTTGCCTGCTTTGGTCAGTGTCGCCGGTCATTTCGTGCTGTGTATGGAAGCCGGCACAAAGGATTATCCTGTTATGTGGCTCAAAAAGGCTGACACCGGACTGTCCCCCCATTATTGGGGCTATCCGCTTGAATATAACAGTCGAGGAAGTCAGTATGACCGCCGCCATGTGGTTAAAAGTGCGGATTATATTGCCCAAACGACAGCATCCCGCAGTTTCCCGTGGAAAGTGTTTGGTGTGGCGGACAAAGAAACGAAACTTTTGGCGAATCAGTTGGTGTATCTTTTGGGTGAGGAGTGCAAAATAGCCGACCCTTCGTGGATAAAGCCCGGCTGGGTTACTTTTGACTGGTGGTCGCGGCGAGGCATTTACGGCGTTGATTTTGTGGCAGGCATCAATACGGAAACCGCCAAATATATGATTGATTTTGCCCATGAGTTTGGTATTCGGTACTTTTTGTTCGATTTAGGATGGACGAGGGGCGAAGACCTTTCGCAAGTCGTTGCCGGATTGGATATTCCGGAGGTGGTGCGTTATGCACAGACCAAAGGGGTGGACGTGATGCTGTGGGTGATTTATGACCATTTTGCAGGTCAGATGGAAAAAGCGCTGAAAACATTTGCTCAATGGGGTATCAAAGGCGTAAAGATTGATTTTATGAACCGTTCTGACCAGGAAATGGTCGATTTCTACTGGAAAGCCGCCGAAAGATGTGCTGAATACAAGATGGTGATTGATTTTCATGGCGCTTATCGTCCGGATGGTTTGCGGCGCGCCTACCCGAATGTACTCACGCGAGAGGCATTGATTGAATTTGAATTTAGCGGTGGAGGCCACGACGACAATCCCGACCACCACTGCACTCTGCCTTTTATCCGTAATGTAGCGGGACCGATGGACTACATTCCGGGTACGATGAACAATGCCACCAAAGGAGATTTCAGGATAAACGGCAACAAGCCGATGGGACAGGGTACGCGGGCACATTCACTGGCAATGGCTGTGATTACCGAGAGTCCCATGCAAATGCTGTCCGACGCCCAACCATTGTACTACCAGAATCGGGAATGTACGGAATTTTTGCTGAAAATCCCCGTAGAATGGGACGACATAGTACCCCTTGATGGTGCAGTAGGCGATTATGTGGCATTGGCACGCAAAAATGGCAACGATTGGTATGTGGCAGCCATCACAGACTGGACGCCCCGCAAATTGAACCTCACGCTCGACTTTTTGTCACCCGACAAAACCTACCAAATAGAGCTCATCCGCGACGGCATAAACGCCAACACCACAGCAGTGGATTACGCCAAGGAAGTGAAAACCGGCGTTAAGAAAGGTGATGAAGTCAATATAAATATGGCGTCGGGTGGGGGATGGATTGCGAAAATACAGGTGGTTCAATAAATACACGAGTTTGTAAATAAAACAATAGTTATTAATAGATAACAATAAATAAATAAATAATATGAACAGAAAAAAAGTATGTATGGCGCTTGGACTGATGGTCAGCGCAATGTGTTTCGGGCAACCGAATACGGAAGTAACAAAGGTGCACGTCATCTTCAAAACGCACCTCGACATCGGTTTTACCGATTTGGCAACGAAAGTGGAACAGCGGTACATTGACGAATTTATCCCCAAAGCCCTTGCCGTGAATGATGAACTGAAGGCGGAAGGCAGTGCGGACAGGTATGTGTGGACAACCGGCTCGTGGCTGATAGACGCCTATCTCAAACAGGCTCCGCCCGATTCAGTGAAAAAGTTTGAACAGGCTCTGAGAGAAGGTGATATTTCATGGAACAGTATGCCTTACACCATTGAATCGGAGTCAGCCAACCTCGCTCTTTTTGAAGGGATGTTGAAATTGTCGCAACGTCTTGACAAACAATTCGGCAAAAAGACGATTGCCGCAAAAATGACCGATGTGCCGGGGCATACGCGCAGTATTGTTACTCCCCTTTACGATGCCGGTATCCGTTTCTTACCCATCGGTTTAAATTACTGTGCGCCCATACCCTCCGTACCAACCTTTTGCAGATGGCGAAATACCGACGGGAAAGAAATCGTGTTGATGTACCAGAAATCTTATGGTGGAACATCCGTGCTGCCTGACGGGAAAACGGTTGCTTCCATCAATTTTACCCACGACAATCATGGTCCCCATACGCTGAAACAAGTAAAATCGATTTACAGTAAACTGCGCGAACAGTTTCCCAATGCACGAGTGTTTGGTTCCACGCTCAATGCTGTGGCAGAAGATTTGAACACCATGACCGCTCAAATGCCGGTGCTCACTTCCGAGATAGGCGACAGTTGGATTTACGGTTACGGAAGTTCTCCGGTCATGATGGCGCGTTTCCGCGCCCTGTCAAGGCTTTATGCGGAGTGGCTGCAAACAGGTAAATTAAACAAAGACAGCGACATAGCCATTGATTATGCCGTTAAACTTGGTATGGTTGCCGAGCATACATGGGGACTCAATGTGTGGCCCAATCTGCACAGCTGGGATAAGTATGATGTGGACATATTCAATGCCTCGCGTAATATTCCGGAGTTCAGAATAATGGAAAAGTCCTGGAAAGAAAAAGCAGATATGGTTGATAATGCTATTGCCATTTTGCCGTTAAATCTGCAAAACGAAGCCAAAGCAGCCATTGCCAACATCGGTTTCGCATTGCCCAAGACCATCAAAACGCATGATAAAGCAAAAGAAATCAATGAAACCGGCGCCATCACCCAAACGCTTGGCGGCGTAAGTTTAGTGGCAGGTGAAATTGCCTATCAAACCTATTCTCAGGATGATTACGATGCGTTTTTCACACCGTTTTTGTCACATAACACTGACGGTTCAAGGACAGATATGGGCAAAAAAGGGCTTGACAAAACAAAGGCAAAATCGGCAACCATCGTTGCTCATGTTGACAATGTAGCCGTCGGGAAGTCCGGGAACGACAAGAAAATAGAATGTGTGCTGTCTTTTGCCGATGACGCGCGTATAGACAAAAGGGTGTTGCCCGAACAGATAAACACGCAATATATTATCTCTAAAAAAGATGTGGAGCTGACCGTTTCATTGGTGAATAAACCGGCTGTGCGCTTGCCCGAAGCCTACTGGGTGTCATTCGTTCCATCGCAGGTAGTGTCTGTTTTTGCCGAAAAAACCGGCGGCAGGGTCGATGTGATGGATGTGATAAAAAGCGGCGGCAACCACCAGATGCACGGTATTGACACTTATGTCGATATTGTTACCTCCAAAGGTACCTTTCGTATTACCTCTCTTGATGCCCCGTTAGTAGCCATCGGCGAGCGCAAGTCGTTGAATTATTCCGATGAATTACCCGATTTGAGCAAAGGCATCCACTTCTGTCTGTTCAACAACCTGTGGGGCACCAATTTTACGATGTGGTGGGGAGGAAGCCTCTCATACCGTTTTAAAATAGAGATGATATAACAAACATAAGGATGGTGCATAAATTTGATTGTTTGGTGATTGGTTCCGGCATTGCCGGGATGAGTTACGCCTTGAAGTTGGCGGACAAGGCGAGCGTGGCGTTGCTGTGCAAAACCACTTTGGAGGAAGCCAACACGTTTTATGCGCAAGGCGGAATTGCCTCTGTTACATTGCCTTACGATGATTTTGAGAAGCACGTGCACGACACTCTGGTTGCCGGCGACGGCATTTGCGACAAGGCGGTGGTGGAGAAAGTGGTGCGCGAAGCTCCGCAGCAAATCAAGGAATTAGTGCGCTGGGGCGTGGATTTCGACAAGGACGCGCAGGGCGAATTTGACCTGCACAAGGAGGGCGGGCATTCCGAATTTCGCATCCTGCACCACAAGGACAACACCGGTCAGGAGATTCAGAAAAGCCTCATCAATGCCATCAAGCGGCATCCTAACGTCAAGGTGTTTGACCACCATTTTGCGATTGAAATACTCACACAGCACCATCTGGGGCAGAAAGTGACGAAAGACACGCCCAACATCGAGTGCTACGGTGCCTACGTTTTGGACGAGGGGACGAACAAAATTCACACTTTTTTGTCGAAAGTGACGATGATTTGCACGGGCGGCATCGGCTGCATCTATCAGACCACGACCAACCCGCTGGTGGCTACCGGCGACGGCATCGCGATGGTCTATCGCGCCAAAGGGCTGGTCAAGGATATGGAATTTGTGCAGTTTCACCCCACCGCGCTCTACAACCCGATGGAACGCCCCTCGTTTCTCATCACCGAGGCGATGCGGGGCTACGGAGCCGTTTTGCGCACCCGCGACGGCAAAGAATTTATGCACAAATACGACGAGCGCGGCAATCTGGCTCCACGCGACATCGTGGCACGCGCCATCGACAGCGAAATGAAAAACAGCGGCAGCGATTTCGTCTATCTCGACGTAACCCACAAACCCGCTGAAGAAACGAAGCGCGAATACCCCACTATCTACGAAAAATGCCTATCCGAAGGCATCAACATCACGAAAGAATACATCCCCGTGGCTCCGGCGGCGCACTACCTCTGCGGCGGCATCGTGGTGGATATGAACGCCTGCACGACCATCAACCGACTGTATGCGGCAGGCGAATGTTCGCGCACCGGTTTGCACGGTGCTAACCGCCTGGCATCCAACTCATTAATAGAAGCAATCGTCTATGCCGATGCCGCTTCCAAGCACACGACGGAGCATCTGAGCGACTACACTTTCAAGAACGACATCCCCGAATGGAACGACAAGGGCACCTCGCTGACCGAAGAAATGGTCTTAATCACGCAGGAAGCCAAAGAAGTGGGCTCCTATATGAGCAATTATGTGGGAATTGTGCGCTCCAACCTGCGTTTAGAACGGGCGTTTGAACGTTTAGAACTGCTCTACAAGGAAACAGAAAGTTTGTTTGCCCGAAGCATCGTGAGCAAAGACATCTGCGAACTTCGCAACATCATCAACGTGGGCTACCTCGTCATCAAGCAGGCAATGGAGCGCAAAGAGAGCCGCGGGCTGCATTATACAATTGATTTTCCGCGCAAAAATCCAAAATAATGCGTACCTTTGCAGGCAAAAGATTTGTAATCATAATAAGTAGAGAATATGAAGAAGATTATTTTGTGTTTAGCAGTCTTGGCGGCTGCTCATTGTGTGCAGGCTCAATCGAAATCGGTGTATGATTTCACTGTGAAGGCGATTGATGGTACGGATTTTCCGCTTTCGCAGTTGAAGGGAAAAAAGGTGATGCTGGTGAATACCGCGTCCAAGTGTGGACTTACGCCGCAGTATAGGCAGTTGCAAGACCTGTATGACACGTTTGGCGGCGACAAATTTGTGATTGTGGGCTTCCCTGCCAACAATTTTAAACAACAGGAGCCGGGTACAAACGGAGAAATTCAGTCGTTTTGCACGGCGAATTATGGCGTAACTTTTCCGATGATGGAGAAAATTTCCGTCAAAGGCGACGACATTCACCCTTTGTATCAATGGCTTACGAAAAAAGCGGAGAATGGCGTGGCGGATTCGGAGGTTACCTGGAATTTTCAAAAGTATCTGATTGATGAAACAGGCAAATTGGTGAAAGTCGTTGCGCCTCGCACGTTGCCCAATGCAGAGGAAATTCTTAACTGGTTGCGCTCGTGACACTTGCATATTTGATTGTAGCACTCGTTATTGGGCTTATCGTTGGCGGCGCGGCGAGTTATTTTGTTGTCAATGCACAGCAAAATGGGGAGTCTGTGCCTAAGGCGGCGTATGAAAAAGTGTTTGCAACGGTTACTGAGGCGCAGATTCAGATAAGAGTGCTGGAAGAAAAGTTGCGTTTGCAAACCGAGTTGATGCAGGAAAAGAGAAACGAAATCAACGAAATTCAAAAAACGGCGCAACTGCAATTTGAAAAGGTGGCGGCGCAAATTTTGGAGGAGAAGACGGGAAAATTCACCGAACTGAACAAAACCAATATGGAGGCGATTTTGAAACCGCTGGGAGAAAATATCGAGAGTTTCAAGAAAAAGGTGGAGGAAACCTACGACAAGGAGTCCAAACAGCGTTTTTCACTCGAAGAAAAGGTCAAAGAACTCGTTGAACAAACCAATAAAGTGAGTGCCGAAGCCAATAATCTGGCAACCGCCCTCAAAGGGCAGTCCAAAAAACAGGGCAACTGGGGCGAAATGATTTTGGAAAGCATTTTGCAACAGTCGGGCTTGGAGAAAAACCGCGAATATTTTTTGCAGCAGACCATCAAAGGCGAAAACGGCAACGATTTGCGCCCCGATGTGTTGCTCTACTTGCCTGATAATCGCACCATTATCATTGATTCTAAAGTATCGCTGAATGCCTACGACCGCTTTTCATCGGCGGACTCACCCGAAGAGCAAACACTCGCCCTGACGGAGCATCTCGCCTCCGTGCATAAGCATATCGACGAATTGGCGGCGAAAAATTATGACGACATTCAGGAGGCGTTGGATTTCACGATGATGTTTGTGCCCATCGAGCCTGCCTATTTGCTCGCCATTCAAAACGACCGCGAATTGTGGTCGTATGCCTATGCCAAGCGCATTTTGCTGATTAGCCCCACCAACCTGATCGCCTGCCTGAAGCTCATAGCCGACCTGTGGAAGCGCGAGCAGCAGAGCAAAAATGCGCAGGAAATTGTGCGACAAGGCGAAGGGCTGTATGAAAAATTCACAGTGTTCACAGCATCGCTGGAAGACGTAGGCAGGCACATCAACCGTTCGCAAGATGCCTACAACAACGCCATCAACCAGTTTAATCAAGGCAAAGGCAATCTCGTGAAGCGCGCACTGGATTTGAAAAATCTGGGGCTGAAATCCTCAAAGCAAATACCCGTGACGATGCTTGCCGCGGAAAATGAGGATGCAGATGCAAATGCAGATGCAAATGCAAATGCAGATGCAAATGCAAATGACGTTCAATATGCCTTGGGCGATAACGGTGTTTTATCCCGTAGGGATTATAGCTCGGTAGAAACGGAATGCCTCCCCCATTCCTGCATCCCGTAGGGATGCAACATCATCCGCAAACGGTTGCATCCCTACGGGATGCAGGGTGGAGGTGAGGATTGGCTTTTCTACCGAGCTATAATCCCTACGGGATAAAAGGCTATGTATATTTGTCCCTACGGGATAAAACACCGTTTGCGAAATAATAGCACCTGAAAAAGAGATTTAGCCCATATTTTCATAATTATGTTGTACCTTTGCGGTTCACTATTAAGAAATGAAGAATATGGATTTCAGCAGAAAATTGCCGATTGGCATTCAGGATTTTGAAAAACTCAGAACAACCAATCATCTGTATGTTGACAAAACAGCCTACATTCATAGGCTCGCCAACGAAGGGTGTCCCTACTTTTTGGGTCGCCCGCGCAGGTTTGGGAAAAGCCTTTTCCTCTCCACCTTAAAAGCCTATTTTCAGGGCAAGAAGGAACTGTTTAAGGGGCTTGCCATTGCCGATTTGGAGAAGGACTGGGTGGAATATCCGGTGTTTCATCTGGATTTGAATATTTCCGGCTACACCAAATTTGAAGACCTTGAGATAGCTCTTAATGTACTCTTGTCGCGTTTGGAGGAAGAATGGGGAACAAACAGAGAGGAAGACTCATTTTCTACCCGTCTCGCGGGCTTAATGCGCCGTGCTTATGAAAAAACAAAAAAACGGGTGGTGGTGCTTATTGATGAATACGACAAGCCGCTCACCGCCACCTTAGACAATCCCGAACTGCACGAAAAAATCAGAGAGGCATTGGGTGGTTTCTACGGCGTGCTCAAAACCGCCGACCCTTATTTGCGGTTTCTGATGCTCACCGGAATCACCAAATTTTCCAAAGTAAGCATTTTCAGTCAGTTAAATCAGCTGCAGGATATTAGCATGCATGAATATTATGCCGGTGTGTGTGGCATATCCGAAACAGAATTGCTTGCTAATTTTGAGCCAGAAATACGAAAATTAGCTGAAAGACAAAAAATGAGTTACGAAGAAGCACTTGCAGAACTCAAAAAGCGGTACGATGGTTACCATTTTTGTGAAAATACGGAGGGAATATATAATCCTTTCAGCCTGCTGAATACATTTTCAAACGGTGCTTTGCGCTACTATTGGTTTTCAACCGGCACGCCCACTTTTCTTGCTAAAATGCTCAAAGATGCCGAATTTGATATTCCCAGTCTTGAAAACAATGTTACGATTGCGGCGCCTTCGCTCTCCGATTATCGAGCGGGAGACAGCAATCCGATTCCGCTACTCTATCAAACGGGGTACCTTACTATAAAAGATTTCTACCAAAATTACAACATATACGTTTTGGGTTTTCCAAACGAAGAGGTAAAATACGGTTTTTTGGACGAACTGCGACGCATATACACACCGAGCGCACGATTAGGCACTGATTTTAGGAGCGATTTATTTGTTATAGACTTGGAAGCAGGCAATGTAGATGGTTTTATGACCCGGCTTCGTGCCCATTTTGCAGATATTCCAAACGATTTGAGCAACAAAACGGAAGAAAATTTCCAAACCATTTTTTATCTGCTGTTACGCTCAATGGGGCAATTTGTGCAAACGGAGGTCAAAAGTGCCATTGGTCGCGCCGACATAGTGGTCTGGATGAAAGATATCATCTATGTTTTTGAATTTAAGCTCTCCGAGAATGCCACCGCCGAGGAGGCACTCAAGCAAATTGACGACAAAGGCTACCTCATTCCATACAGTGCCGGAACGCGGAAAGTGGTGAAAATCGGCGCGGAATTTAGCAGCACAGAGCGGACTTTGAGCCGCTGGGTGAAGGAATAAAAAACCGTCATTGCGGGCTTTCAGCCCGAACCGTCATTGCGGGCTTGACCCGCAATCCCCTGAAAAGAAATCGAATGTAGGGCAACTCTTTTCAATTATGCGGCAAAGGTATAAAAAAAATGGTAAAAGTCATTTTAAATGCGTACCTTTGCCAAAAATTTGAATTATGGCACGATATTTTAATGTAGCAGGACCCTGCGACGAAGCGAAGCACTATATGATAGAGGCTTCATCGCGTTTGTCGGGCATCAAGGAACTCATTGGGCAGGAGCAGTATTTTGTGATTCACGCCCCGCGGCAGAGCGGCAAGACAACCCTATTGCTTGATGTGGTTAACCACATCAACCATGAAGGCAAGTATTATGC
>NZ_BBRU01000588.1:0-2011 GCF_001431085.1 Candidatus Symbiothrix dinenymphae | reverse complement strand
ATATACCACCGGAGAGCGGGTATTTCCACCACTTCCACCAAGCCGGTGTCGGGATTTATGCCGGTGCAGTGCATGCCGCTCGCCTCAAACGCATCCTTATATTCATTATTAAACTCGTAGCGGTGGCGGTGGCGTTCCTGAATCAGGTTGCTTTGGTACGCCTCTGCTGCTTTTGAGCCTTTTTCGAGTTTACATTCGTAGGCACCCAAACGCATTGAGCCGCCCATTTTTGTCAAATGCTTCTGGTTTTCCATCAAGTCGATGACCTTGTGGGGCGACTTTGTGGTAAATTCCGATGAATTGGCATCGGTTAGACCGAGCACGTTTCGCGCATATTCGATGACCATGCACTGCATCCCGAGGCACACGCCAAAGGTTGGTTTGTCGTGCTCACGCGCATATTTCAGAGCCGCCAATTTGCCTTCGATGCCGCGCGAACCAAAGCCCGGAGCCACCAAAATGCCGTCCAACGCACCTAATAATTCCGCAGCATTGTCGTCGTTCAATTTTTCGGAGTGAATAAAGCGCAAATCCAATTTGCGCTCGTGATAGGTTGCCGCCTGCAAAAGCGACTCGTTGATGGATTTGTAGGCATCCGGCAATTCCACATATTTCCCGACAACCCCGATTGTAACCGTTTCAGTGGCATTTTTCATGTGGTCGAGAAATTTTTTCCACTTGGTCAAATTCAGTTTGCTATCCACCGGCATCCCCATTTTTTGCAGCACTATTTGGTCTATTTTTTGCTTCGCGAGCACCAGCGGCACCTCGTAAATGCTTGCCACATCATAAGATTGAATCACCGCATCCTCTTCCACATTGCAAAAGAGAGCCACTTTCCTGCAGATATTTTTGTTCAGCTCCCGTTCGGTGCGTAGCACCAAAATATTGGGCTGAATCCCCTGCTCTTGCAATACTTTCACCGAATGTTGGGTCGGTTTCGTCTTAACTTCCTTTGCAGCAGCAATATACGGCACATACGTCAGATGCACACACAAGCAGTTTTTGCCCAACTCCCAACGCAACTGGCGGACACTTTCGATGAACGGCAACGACTCGATATCGCCCACCGTGCCGCCGATTTCCGTGAGCACAAAATCATATTTGCCCGTTTTGCCGAGCATCATGATGTTGCGTTTGATTTCATCGGTGATATGTGGCACCACCTGCACCGTTTTGCCCAAAAAGTCGCCTTTGCGCTCCTTGTTGATAACATTTTGATAGATGCGACCGGTCGTGATGTTGTTCGCTTTTGAAGTTGGAATGTTCAAAAAGCGTTCGTAATGCCCCAAGTCCAAGTCCGTTTCGCGCCCGTCTTCGGTCACATAACATTCGCCATGCTCGTACGGATTGAGCGTTCCGGGGTCAATATTAATGTAGGGGTCAAACTTCTGAATCGTCACCCGAAACCCGCGTGCCTGAAGCAATTTGCCCAGCGAGGCAGCCACAATGCCCTTCCCCAAGGAAGAAACCACGCCGCCCGTCACGAAAATATATTTTGCATCGTCTGCCATAAAATGTGATTGTTTCAAGCCCGCAAAGGTACAAAAAAATATCTTTAAAATGAATTTCTGATGATTATTTTGCAGGAACATTTATTATCGCTACCTTTGCACCCGAAATTGGTGCGCAACAGTAATAACAATGAACATCACCATCGACATAGGTAACTCATCGAGCAAAATCACGCTATTTGCAGATAACGTGGTGGTCAATCATTTTCAGTTTAAGCAACTGACTGAAAAGGACTTGTCCGCGATTTTAGATAAGGCGAAGCCCCAATCCGGCATCTTTTGTTCTGTCAAAAAAGTGGAACCATGGTTAGTGAGCACACTTGCAGACAAATTGACCGGCTACTACGAACTGACAACGCAACTGGCTTTACCACTGACAATTGACTATCAAACGCCGCAAACATTGGGCATGGACCGCGTGGCAGCAGCAGTGGGTGCATGGTCGCAAAAACCCCCACCAATTGGCTGATTATCGACATGGGAACGGCGATTACAAT
>NZ_BBRU01000587.1:0-2089 GCF_001431085.1 Candidatus Symbiothrix dinenymphae | reverse complement strand
CGTCAAAATCGGGCAATCGGTAGGGAGCGGCAGCCGTATCGGTCAAATCAGCGTGCTGTCTGACTACAAGATTGAAGCCCTGATTGACGAGCATTACATCGACCGCGTGAAAAACGGCTTGGCGGCAACCTTCGAGCGCCAGGATAGAACGTACAACCTCACCGTCCGCAAAGTATATCCCGAAGTGCGCACAAAACAATTCAAGACCGATTTCACATTTGAAGGCGAACGCCCCGACAACATTCGCGCCGGACAAACCTATTACATCCATCTGCAATTGGGACAACCGGTGGAGGCAGTGCTGATTCCACGCGGCGCATTTTATCAAAGCACCGGCGGACAATGGATATTTGCAGTAACCCCGGACGGCAAAAAAGCCGTTCGCCGCAACATCCGCATCGGGCGGCAAAATCCGCTGCATTACGAAGTGCTGGAAGGTCTGGAGCCGGGCGACAAAGTGATTACTTCGAGTTATGATAATTACGGCGATGCCGAAGAGTTAATTTTGAAATGAATTAGGAAGTTAGGAATCGATAATTCCTAACTAAAAATAAGGCGTTCTTTGGGTAAGTTCAATTAGTAACTGCGAAAAATCGCTATTAAGAGTAAATAAAATTAATTAAAAAATAAAAGTCATGTTAAAAATTGAAAATTTAAAGAAAGTATTCCGCACGGAAGAAGTGGAAACAGTAGCGTTGAACAACGTATCGTTGGCAGTGAAAGACGGCGAATTTATCGCCATTATGGGACCTTCGGGCTGTGGCAAATCCACCCTGTTGAACATACTCGGTTTGTTGGACAATCCAACCTCCGGAAAGTATTATCTTGCCGGAAATGAGGTCGGGCATCTGAAAGAAAAGGAGCGCACGCAAACCCGTAAGGGAAACATCGGTTTCGTGTTCCAAAGTTTCAACCTGATTGAGGAAATGAATGTCTTTGAAAACGTGGAATTGCCGTTGGTCTACCTGAAAGTAAGCAAAGCAGAACGCAAAAAGCGCGTGGAAGAAGCCTTGCACCGGATGAATATCAGCCATCGCGCCCAACATTTCCCGAATCAACTTTCGGGCGGTCAGCAACAGCGGGTCGCCATCGCCCGCGCCGTGGTCGCCAATCCCAAACTGATTCTCGCCGATGAGCCGACCGGTAATCTCGACTCCAAGAACGGAAAGGACGTGATGAATTTGCTGACGGAGCTGAACAAAGAAGGCACCACCATCGTGATGGTAACGCACTCCCAACACGATGCGGCGTTTTCCCATCGCATCATTAGTTTATTCGACGGAGAAATTGTGACGGAAGTAGAAAGCAAAATGTAATCACTAAACAGCAACAATTATGAACAATTTATTCAATCTCAGCACTTTTTTCAAGTTTCTGGGGAAAAACAAGACATATACGTTTATCGACCTGTTCGGCTTAGCCGTTTCGCTGATGTTCGTGATTCTGATTGCGGTTTATACCGTGCAGGAATTATCGACCGATAAGTTTCACGAAAAGGGCGACCGCATTTATGTCTTGGGCAATCAAAAAGATTTGGAAAATGCTTACCGGATAGCCGACCGTATTCAGGAACGGTATCCGGAAATAGAAAAGGTTTGTCCGGTAATACCTTTCTTCAGTAACTCTACGGTCTCGATAGCGGATGCTAAACTGAACGTTCAACTCCTGTTTGCCGATGCCGGTTTTTTCAACTTTTTCCGTTTCAAACTCTATGAGGCAAATTCCGACCAAGTCATGTCTGCCAAGAATTATGCGGTTATATCCCGGACTTTTGCCCGTAAGGCTTTTGGAAATACAGACCCGATAGGACAAATGATTGCCGTGAACGACAGCATGACCGTTACGGTTAATGGTATCATGGACGACATTAAAAATTCTACTATTCCCTATTGTGATATAGTGCTGCGAATTGACAATATCAAATATTTCAATTCGAGTATGGATAGCGAGTATTTTGAAAATGCGGGCAATGCCTATATTTTTCTGATGGAAAAAGAAGGGGCAAATATACAGGCAAAAGCAGGCGACATGCTCGCCTGGTTCAAGGAAATCTATTGGATATATTATGTAGAGATACACTCTGCTGTAA
>NZ_BBRU01000586.1:0-1906 GCF_001431085.1 Candidatus Symbiothrix dinenymphae | reverse complement strand
GAGATGTTGGATATTGGTTCCAAATTTTGAAAGTCTTTATCTATTGTAAATCTTTCATGGTTTCCTAATTTTCCCAACAAGTTTTTGCTTTTCATCGTATGATTAGAGTATGTGAGGGCATTATCAATGATAGAAACAATCTCTTGACCGGATTTTTCTCTTAGAATAAAATACAAGTCATAATAGTCTCTAAATGCACTTCTGCGCAGCATTGTTTCCATTTTTAGGGACGCAATAGTACTTGAATCTGCTAATTGCAAGTTATTCATATACAGCACGGTATGAACAATTGGTTCTCGTTTTTCTGCCGCATAAAATGAAAGTTTCACACCGCCGTCTATTAGAAATAGCACCTGATTACTATCCAAAATATCTATGGTATCAATGCGATGTTTTTTGTCGTTCAATTCTTTTTTTATTGCTTTGATATCGACTTCCATTTTTTCATTTTTAGTTTTTTGCCAACGCATAAAGTCCAAATCTTCACTCAAACGATGTTTTATTTGAAGCGACAAGGCTGTGCCGCCAACCAAAATATAGGGCTTGATTGTCTCCAATGTTGAAATTGATTCAAGTATTGTTTTTGTTTTTGCTACAAGTGCCTTATCCATCATGCAAATTGATTTATGTTACGTGTTTCTATCCGTTTCAAATAGGGGATAGGGTGCTTAATATCGAAATAGAGGTTTGCAAAGCAGATATTCATATTTCGTAAATATTCGCCCTGTATTGCCACCTCTGCCAACCAAACCTTTTTGACCAAACTTTTTGGATATATTTGAAACAACCTATCAGTATCATCCAAATCCAAATGAATGAGGACAAATTTTATCAAGTTCCAGTCAGATATTGTTTGACAGGAACTTTTGTCATACGACCAAAAAGCATGGTGTTCATGCAGTCGCTTGAGTAATTCCGATTTTATTTGTTCTTTGTTCATTTGCCGACTAAAAAATTTGTCATTGCGGGCTTGACCCGCAATCCCTTGTTTTACATCGCTCTGTCGCCCAACATTCGGCTCCTTTTCAGGGGATTGCGGGTCAAGCCCGCAATGACAAAGCCCTGTTTGCTCCGCAAAGGTAAACAAATTATTTGGTTTTCACGAACGAGTAGAAAAATACAGTCGCTTATACAAATGTATTTTCTACTTTACGGCTATATTTTAACTGAAAATACACCTAAAAACACATCTGCATTTCAATAATTTAAATACATTTGTATTCCTGCTTCTGTATGATTAACATTTATTCACAACCTTGTTTTATTGCATTGTAATTTATTGAAACTCAGTAAATTAGGCATATTCATTAAACCAAACCTTGAATAGGGTAGGGGAGTGAATATCATTAAAAGCCATATACCGCTGATTGGCTACTCTGAAATGTTAAAATTAAAAACATAAACCTGTAATTCTCAGTAAATTATAGATAAAAGTTAAATTTATTTTTGAGCAAGCATACACTGTAAACATGCTTAATATACCACAGTAAAATACAATTGCAAACACAATTGCATTTGCATATTTCCTATAAAATAAAATATTATTGCAATTGTAATTTGCAAGTGTAAAAAATAATCCATACCTTTGCACCGCACAAACATATAAATGTTCAGTACAAATGAAAAATCGAATAAAACAAATCATGGATAGCGGCGGATTTACGCCCGCTACCTTTGCAGCGCACATCGACGTCAATCCGCAGACGATGACGGCAACCATGAAGCGCAACGAAAACGCAAGCACGCCCATCCTACAGGCAATCCTGAAAAAATACAAAAACATCAACGCCGAATGGCTGATGCTGGGAGAGGGCACAATGTACAAAAACGACACCCGACAAACGCAACTATTCCCCGATGCTGCCACACCAACAGCCCCTACTCAACGCCCACAAGCCCCCGAACA
>NZ_BBRU01000585.1:0-2183 GCF_001431085.1 Candidatus Symbiothrix dinenymphae | reverse complement strand
TTTGGCTACAACGCAGCCATCTCTTCCCCGAAATTCCTCACGAATGGGTGTGGGAAATCAAATATGTCAAAAAGGCGGGGTTGCGGCGCGACACGGCTTTACAACCCGCACGCGACAAAGCCCGCGAGCAATTAGAGAAATACCGCCGGTCGCATCAGTTCGCCGGTCGCACAGATGTGCGCTACCTGTCGGTGATATTCATCGGGAAAGACAAATATGAGATGACAGAGCTGGCTGTCTGAATCAGGATTTTCAGGATTAAAGGATTTGCAGGATAAAGTTAAACCTGTTAGGTCTTCGAAGACCTAACAGGTTTTTGATTTGCGTGTTCTACCTGTATGTTTGTGGAAGCAGTTATAACTTAAATCTTCATCAATATCCTCCCATCTGATACCAAAGTTATCGTATTCAAAATGGGCACGCTGCGCAGGTGTGGCGTAGCGCAACAGTGGATACTTATAAAATTGTTCGCTATACACTTTTCCATCTACAGTTTGAATATACACTGTAGTATCATCAATCCAAACATTGGCAACTATGGGTTCCATATTCTTCTATTTTTTACCAAAAAATCTGTTCCAACTATCTATTATTATTTGCTTATTTTCTTCTATCAATCCTTCTGCTACTTTTAATTCGCTAATGCTTAGCCCCTTGTTTTCAATCAAAACAACTTCCGGCAGGATTTGAAATTTTGCTTTTTCCTTTATTTTCCCTTTGCCTTTAACAACATGAACATGAATCGGTTCATGGTCGTCGCTGTAAAACATAAAACGCAATCCAAAAAATATAAAAATAGTCGGCATAGCTTTTAATTTTTAATTATTAGTTTTTTTATCATTAAAATTTCTGCAAAGGTACGAAAATTTATGAATATAAACTTAAAAAAAGAATGTACCAAAGAAGTCTTCTTTGATACATTCCCACAGAGTTGTTCTTCTTTCAACTATCAGAATTTGTATTCAAAACCAATAGAGAGTCCAGCCGGGCCTCCTACACCGATTTCAATATCGGTGCCGCTGCCACCTCCATCATACGATGTTGATGTGAATCCAAGGTTCAAAAGGTTTAACTCGGATGTCAAATAAAAGTTGTCAGTCAAAGCGTATTTCACCACAGGACGAACATGCAGACCGGTCGAAAACACAAGATCAGCTATCCCCAAATCTAGACTGGCTTGTCCCCAAAGACTCAATTTATCTGCACTAAACACCTTGTAACGGAAAAAAGCACCTAACCCGATCTCACTTTCATCTATGGTCGCCACTGATTCACTTTCGTAGTTGATTTCTTCGCGAGATGAAGCCGAATAACCAACGTGAATCCCAAATTCGATATTTTCACCTTTGGCGTAGCCAATCGTAGGCGAAATGTTCAAAGTGGACCCTAGCCCTTCCTTCGAGCCATAGCCCAAAGAACCACCAACAAAAACTTGTGCACTTGCAGATGCACTACTCAGTAGTGCTGCTGCCAAAAATAAACTAATTTTTTTCATTTTGAAACGTTTTTTTACGTCCGCTCCTTAGGCGGACAATTAAATTATTAAACTAAAATCCTACTCTGTGAGGCTTTGTAGGGCTTGCCCCAATTTTATGTCAGTTGTTGGTCAACCTATTTGTCTTTCTCAATCACTATACACACATAAAAAAAACGCAGACAAAACTCTTAAATTTCCTAATCTGCTTTCTGAGGTTCGCGGCCACCTAAATTTCCCAAACTAAACGGAGTAATGCCCTCGCCGAGCGGCGCGAACGTTATCACTTTTATTTTGTGGGAACCTTGAAATTGTCGAGATTTCAGAAAGCCCAAATAATAAGCTAAACGCTTTTTCCAATCTTAAAATGTGCGTATTAACGCTGTCATGTCATCATAATCTCCTATAAACTAAAATGTTAATCACTCCCGTCTTAGCCCATTCGTTCGAGCCAATATCCGGTCAACAATTTGCTTGTTCATTATAACTTAGCGCAAATTCGGGCGCAAAGGTAAGGATTATTTTTAAACAACATTCAAGTTTTTGTACCTCCATGTGTTAAATAAAGTTAAATTTAGGGGGGGGGGGGGGTTAAATAAAGTTAAATGCCAGATAAATGATGAATCTTTTTCGTTGTGGTTTATTTTTTTTAGTATATTTGCACCATGAATGTAAAAGGACAAACAAAAATAAACTATTTTCTGCAAAA
>NZ_BBRU01000584.1:0-2222 GCF_001431085.1 Candidatus Symbiothrix dinenymphae | reverse complement strand
ATTAGCCCAAAATGAAACGGGACGTTTACAAGTAAAAGATGTAACGCTTTCATTGATACCCTATTACGCATGGAATCATCGAGGCAGTGGTAAGATGTCGGTTTGGCTATTGCAAAATTTGAATGGATTAAGTCGATAGCGGCTTAAAAGGCGGGGGGCAGTTTGTGTGGAACGCGTATTTGGTAAAAGTCATTTTAAATGCGTACCTTTGCCAAAAATTTTGAATTATGGCACGATATTTTAATGTAGCAGGACCTTGCAACGAAGTTGACCACTATATGATAGAGGCTTCATCGCGTTTGTCGGGCATCAGAGAACTTATTGACCAACGTCAATATTTTGTGATTCACGCCCCGCGGCAGAGCGGCAAGACAACTTTGCTGCTTGATGTGGTTAACCACATCAACCATGAAGGCAAGTATTATGCGCTTTATTGCTCATTGGAAGTGGCGCAGGGTATTATTGAACCGAAGGAAGGTATTCCGGCGATAGTCAAGCGGATGCAATCAAAATTTCGCTTTTCGAACATACCCAAAGGAGAAACATTTGCCAAAGATGCTGACTACAGCAATTACACCGGTGTGCTGGTTGATGAGTTGACTGTTTTTTGTATGTCATTAGACAAGCCGCTTATCATCTTTTTCGATGAAGCCGACTGCTTGAGTGAGGGTACATTGATTACTTTCCTTCGGCAATTGAGAGACGGTTACAATACGCGCGGTAATACCCCGTTTGTCCATTCAATCGCCTTGGTGGGCATGCGCAACATTCGCGACTTCAAAGTGCGGATTCGTCCCGACAGCGAGTCGCTTGGCAGCGCAAGTCCGTTTAATGTGATTAAAGAAGCGATGACTTTTAGCAATTTCACAAAAGAGGAGGCAGTAGAATTGTACGGACAGCATACTGCGGAAACAGGGCAAGTGTTTGAACAAGAAGCTATCGATTTGGTTATCAAGCAAACGCAGGGACAGCCATGGTTGGTTAACGCCATTGCATGCGAGGTGATTGAAAAAATGCTCCAATCCGATTATACCAAGCCGGTGACGGCAGAATTGGTGGAACAAGCCATCCAAACCATCATCCTGCGGCGCGACACACATATCGACAGCCTGCTGGAGCGGCTTAAAGAGGAGCGCGTGCGGCGGGTGATAGAGCCGGTCATCATTGGCGAATTGTCGGAAATTCATACGCAGTCGGACGACTATCTCTACACCAAAGACCTTGGGCTGATAAAGGAGAGTAAAGGGTTAATCATGCCTGCCAATCCAATTTATGCCGAAGTAATCATCCGTACATTAAGTGCCGACTCACAGAAAGATTTGCTTGAAAGCAAATATCCCCAACAAATGCCCCACTATCTGAAAAACGGGCATATTGACATGACCTGTCTTATGCAGGATTTTCAAGCCTTTTGGCGCGAAAACAGCGAAATATGGATAGACCGCTACAAATACAGAGAGGCGGCACCACATCTGATTTTGCAAGCTTTCCTGCAACGCGTGGTCAACGGCGGCGGGCAAATCATCCGTGAGTTTGCGGCAGGATACAAGCGTTTAGATTTGTGTGTAGAATATGAAAGACAAAAATACCCCATCGAACTGAAACTCCGCCGCAGTGCCAAAACAGAAGAAAACAGCTACGCCCAAGTACTCGGCTACATGGACAGATTAGGCACCAAAGAGGGTTGGCTACTTATCTTCGACCGCCGCCCCGATATAGATTGGGATGCTAAAATTTATCTCAAAACAGAAATGGTGCAGGGGAAAACCGTTACGATAGTAGGGTGCTAGTTAAAAAAAATATTTCATAATTATCACGCTGTTTAAATTAATTTGTTTATCTTTGCACCGTAATTAAAAATGTAAATCTATGACAACAGCAACGGCATTAAATTCAACGCAATTACATATTCTGCAAATGTTTTCGTACAATTATGACGAAAATCATTTGAAAGAAATGGAAGAAGTGTTACTTATGCACATTCGAAAAAAAGTAGATGAAGAAAGCAAACATCTTTGGGAAGAAAAAGGAATGAGCAACGAGTTAATGGACGAATGGTTAAATACACACATGAGAACGCCATATAACAGATGAAAATTGTTCTTGATACGAATTGCTTACTTGTTTCTGTACAGAAGTATTCAAAATTCTTTTGGTTATGGCAGGCGTTTCGCGATAAAAAAATCACATTGTGTTACACAACCGAGATTTTTAATGAATAT
>NZ_BBRU01000583.1:0-1971 GCF_001431085.1 Candidatus Symbiothrix dinenymphae | reverse complement strand
AGTTTCTCCATCATGAAAGATGCCACCGCTACCGCGCTTTACGGTGCGCGCGGTGCCAACGGAGTGATACTGGTTACTACCAAGGAAGGACGTGAAGGAAAAGCGGTTATCAATGTCAGACTGGAAAGCTCTTTCTCAAGCCCGACAAAAAAAGTCGCTGTCGCAAACCCTGTCACGTTTATGCGGATGCACAACGAAGCCGTAAGAACGCGCAACCCGCTCGCTACGGAGGATTTGTACACTACGGAGCAAATACGCATGACGGAAAGGGGAACTTATCCTGATATTTATCCCGCCACCGACTGGTACAACACCATGTTTGACGACGTCACCATCAATCAACGCGCCAATATGAGCATCAGCGGAGGTGGAGGCATTGCCCGTTATTATGTGGCGGTCAATGTAGCGCAGGACAACGGCAACATGAAGGTGGACCCGCGCAACAATTTCAACTCCAATATCAATCTGACGAAATATGCCGTCCGTTCCAATGTGAACGTGGATGTGACTAAAACGACGGAGTTGATACTGAGGTTAAGTTCCTCGTTTGACGACTATACCGGTCCGCTCGACGGAGGCACTGCCATGTACAACAAGGTGATACAGGCAAATCCGGTGCTGTTCAAACCGTACTATAATGAGCTGCCGGGTGGAGAGTTTGAGTTCGCCAATCATATCCTGTTCGGAAATTACGGAAACGGCGATTATATCAACCCGTATGCCGAATCACTGAAGGGATACAAGGATTACAGCACCAACACGACTTCCACTCAGTTTGAGGTGAAGCAGAACCTGGATATGCTTACCAAAGGCTTAAAAGTCAGGGCTATGGTGAACATGAACCGTTTTTCGGAATTTACGGTAACACGCCAGTACAAGCCGTTTTTCTATAATTTAACCACCTTCGATTTACTGGACAATTCCTATACCCTGCGGCGTTTGAATCCCACCGGCAGCAATGCGGGCAGTGAGACCCTTAATTATACGCCCGGCGTCCGGAACATCAATACCGCATTTTATTTGGAGACGGCGGCGGAATACAACACTGTGGTGAACGACAAACACAGCCTGAATGCCTTGCTGGTATATATCATGCGGCAAACAAAACAGGTCAGTGCCTCCACAGACCTTCAACTTTCGCTGCCCAACCGCAACATGGGCGTTTCGGGTCGTCTTGCCTACAATTATGATACGCGCTATTTCGGCGAGTTCAATTTCGGTTACAACGGTTCCGAGCGTTTTGCCGCAAACCATCGCTGGGGATTTTTCCCCTCGGTAGGTCTGGCGTGGATGCTGTCGAATGAAGAATTTTTCGAGTCTTTAAAACCGGTTGTTTCGCAGTTCAAACTCAAGGGAACTTACGGGCTGGTAGGTAATGACGCTATCGGAAGTAACACCGACCGGTTCTACTATCTGGCGGATGTAAACATAAACGCGACAAAAAATGTCGGTTGGGGTCCGACCATGGCATACAACCCCGGCGGAGTCAGTGTGAACCGGTATGCCAATGAGAATATCGGATGGGAAACGGCATACAAGACCAATATCGGTGCTGAAATTGCTTTTGTGAACGGTTTGTCTGCCAATATCGACGGATTCCATGAAAGGCGGGAAAACATCCTGCTGGTACGTACCATCCCGAAAACCATGGGCATTGTGCCCGAAATGAAAGCCAATCTGGGCGTGGCAAGCGGGCAAGGAATTGATGTGGAACTGAATTACGAAAAAAGTTTCACCAAGGACTTGTGGGCTACCGGTCGGGGTACGTTTACGTATGCCACCAGCAAGGTCATTGACTGGGAAGAGCCTGATCGCAGTGCCACTCCCTGGCTGTCGAGAGTCGGCACCAACATCAACCAGCAATGGGGTTTCGTTGCCGAACGATTGTTTGTGGACGACACGGAAGTTGCCAATTCCCCCTCACAGTTCGGTATCTATCAGGGCGGCGACATCAAATACAGGGATGTGAAC
>NZ_BBRU01000582.1:0-2273 GCF_001431085.1 Candidatus Symbiothrix dinenymphae | reverse complement strand
AATTTTTTATTCATTTTTTTTATTTATTTAAATTTTTAATAATTTCTATCTCTTCCATATTGTACGGTTTGAAATCCCTATGATACAAATCGTGCTGCCATACGCCTGTGTAGGGTAGTTTTTCAGGGCGATGTCCCCAGGTAAGATGTGTTTGCGTTTTACCGTTTACCAATCCCCACAAAAAACCGCCCACATTCTCGTTTTTCAACACAGGCATAACATCTTCCACAGTGGATTTTAGTGGGCGATTCATCCACTCAGTGCAAATAAGCGGGCGATTATAGTTTCGTAAATCTTGAATCTGCTTTGCCATCGCTTCTTTTGAGCCATAATTATTAAAACTGATAATATCGGACTGTGCAAAAACAATTTCATTGAGTTCCTTATTGCCGTTCCATGTACCGACCGTTAAAGGTTGGCTCGGGTTAATCGCCCTTGCCCAGACAAAAACACTTTTAACGAGCGGAATACTGCGGTATCCCTCACTGGTTGGTTTTGTATTGGTTGGTTCGTTATACAAATCCCAGAGAAGTACGCGCGGGTCATTTTTGAATTTGCGCAGGACATCTTTTACATATTTTTCCAATAAGGGATGCCGGCTCTCATCCACCACCAT
This sequence comes from Candidatus Symbiothrix dinenymphae, assembly GCF_001431085.1. Taxonomy (NCBI): domain Bacteria; kingdom Pseudomonadati; phylum Bacteroidota; class Bacteroidia; order Bacteroidales; genus Candidatus Symbiothrix; species Candidatus Symbiothrix dinenymphae. Next base: position 1,657 of record NZ_BBRU01000582.1, on the reverse strand, counting down.
GGTATGTCCCGGAGAAGGCGACCATGCCCAGGCATACCAACCTATCCGAGGTTCGTCTTGTTTGCCGATAACCGGGTCAGCATTTTCGCCAAAAGTACAATCATCAAAAAAAGTCGGCATCACTGTGATGTCATGCTTATCACATATCTCCAGAAAACGCTCCAATGCAGAGAGAAAATACGCAGGGTCATCTGCATATACGGCATATTGCAATACCACACGGACACAATTTAATCCGATACTTTGGGCGAGCGCCAGTTCTTTGTCAATCAATGCCGGATTAAAACTTGTTTTATCCCACATCGCCGTATAATTGATAGCATCGGAAGGGATGTAATTGACGCCATTCAACCATTTGAATGATTTGTACCAATTGTTCGCCCGTTCTTCCGACCAGCGATTATCCTGTGCAAAAGCATTGAAGTTGTAACTTTCCAAATAGACCCGGATAGCACGTGCGAGGTCATTTCCCAATTCACGCGCAGAATTGACATCCACAACCACCCCGGAAGCGTTGGCAAAGGGAACTTCTATAGCTCCGGCAAAAATGGCATTCGGCAACGTTGCTCCCCACTGGTCGCAACTTCTCAAGTTTGACGTTTTAAGATTGGCGGAAGTGTTCCACGAAACGCCATACGGCAGATTGAACGATGCCTTGTAGGGAATGACGCCTTTTTTTTCTGCTTCCAAAATCTCGCCGAAACGTTGGAGCTTTTTATCAAAACCAACATAAACAGTCGGGTCTTTGCCGGGAAAATAGACATATTCGTTTGTTCCTTTTTTGTAATTACCACCCTCAGCACCACCACGATGTCCGGGACAGTGCATATCCAGGAAGAACAAAGGCTTTCCATCCTGCCATTGGGGCACCTGCTCGGTAATAGCTTTAATTTCGGGATAAATCTTTTGAATGTAATCGCGGTTGTGGTCGTGTGGACGGCGGTTTTTGCCCTGGTCGCCATCTTCCACACCGTCTTTGTCCACCAACGGGACGATAAAGAAATCGGCGCGCTCCCGTAGCCAGCGTCCGTCTTCCGTATCGGAAAGCGCAGCATCTATAATTCCTTCGAGCGAGTATGTCGCCATCATTTCACCGCAATGATGCCGCGATGACAGGAATATTTTGAAATCGGGCGTTTTGTTGCTGTCGTAAATGCGGAGCAATTCTACATTGCGTCCTTTCTTCGTCTTGCAAAGTGTTTCCACTTTCAAATACGGGTTTTTCTTGTACTTCTTGAGAAACTGTGTAAGATTCTTTTCCGTATAATTCATTCCCACACCGAAATAAACCTCTTTGTCTTTCTTCCCAAACTGGTATTGAAAATTTTTATCGGAAAAACCGAGTTCTCCTAACCAACGCCACGTTTCTCCACCATCTGTACTGACAGCGGGACCGCGTGCAGCGATAACACCACGAGCAAAAATAAAATTCAACGTCCGTCCCTCAGCACCCTTTACCCTGAACGACCAATTGAACCAGTTGCCCTCCGTATCTCGCAAATCCTCTTTTAAACGGACGGTATCGCCTTCAATACTCAGCACTTTGATGTTGCCGCCCGGAAAATTGGCGTCTATTTGCAGTTCTTTTGCTTTGAGACTCTGCAACATTATCCCTAACAAGATACTTACTCCTATACATATTCTTTTGTTCATACAA
>NZ_BBRU01000581.1:0-2349 GCF_001431085.1 Candidatus Symbiothrix dinenymphae | reverse complement strand
TGATGGCCGTGGCGCCTGCAATGACGATGGGTTACCAGAGGCCGCTGTACATATTGCCGGTCTGGGCCACGATGGCGAAGGACATGGTGGGCAGCAGGCCGCCGAACCATCCATTGCCGATGTGGTACGGCAGGCTCATGGAGGTATAGCGGATGCGCGTGGGGAACAGCTCCACCAGCATGGCGGCGATGGGCCCGTAGACCATGGTCACGAGGATGACCAGGTAGGTCAGGATGGCGACCATCATGACCTTGTTCATCTTCGCGGGGTCGGCCTTGGTGGGATAGCCGTCCTCGGCCAGCACCTTGGCCACGGTCTTCTTGAACTCGGCGTCCTTGGCCTTGGCTTCCTCGGGGCTCAGGCCCTTGATGGAGAACGAGGGGATCTCGGTGCTGCCGATGCGGATGAAGGCCGTCTTGCCGGGCGCTGCGTCCTCGGAGTCATAGCTGACCGAGCCTGCGGCCAGCAACTGCTTGGCCACGTCGCAGGAGCTGGTGAACTTGGAGGTGCCCGTGGGATTGAACTGGAACGAGCATTCCTTGGGATCGGCGACGATGACCACCTTGTTCTTGGCCTGTGCCGCAGCCAGGTCGGGGTTGGCCGCTTCGGTCAGCGCCTTGAACACGGGGAAGTAGGTCACCACGGCCAGCACGCAGCCCAGCATGATGATGGGCTTGCGGCCTATCTTGTCGGACAGCGAGCCGAAGATCACGAAGAACGGCGTGCCGATGATCAGCGCCGCCGCGATCATGAGGTTGGCCGTCACCGCATCGACCTTGAGCTGCTGCGTCAGGAAGAACAGCGCATAGAACTGCCCCGTGTACCAGACCACGGCCTGGCCGGCGGTCAGGCCGATCAGCGCCAGGATCACGATCTTGAGGTTGCGCCATTGGCCGAAGGACTCGGTCAGCGGGGACTTGGAGACCTTGCCCTCGGCCTTCATCTTCTGGAAGGCCGGCGACTCGGACAGCGTCATGCGGATCCACACCGAGATACCCAGCAGCACGATGGACAGCAGGAAGGGGATGCGCCAGCCCCAGTCCGCAAAGGCCTGCTCGCCGATGGAGGTGCGCACGCCCAGGATCACCAGCAACGACAGGAACAGGCCCAGCGTTGCCGTGGTCTGTATCCACGAGGTGTAGGCGCCGCGCTTGCCGTGCGGCGCATGCTCGGCCACGTAGGTGGCCGCACCGCCGTACTCGCCGCCCAGGGCCAGGCCCTGCAGCATGCGCAGGCCGATGAGGATCACCGGCGCCGCCACGCCGATGCTGGCGTAGGTGGGCAGGATGCCGACGATGAAGGTCGACAGGCCCATGATCAGGATGGTCACGAGGAAGGTGTACTTGCGCCCGATCATGTCGCCCAGCCGCCCGAACACCAGTGCGCCGAAGGGCCGCACGATGAAGCCGGCCGCGAAGGCCAGCAGCGCGAAGATGAAGGCCGATCCCGCATCGAGCCCGCTGAAGAATTGCTTGGCGATGATGGCCGCCAGCGATCCGTAGAGATAGAAGTCGTACCACTCGAAAACCGTGCCTAGCGACGAGGCAAAGATCACCTTGCGTTCTTCCGGAGTCATGGGCCGCGGGGTCGCCTTGACCCCCGCGCCTTGCGATGCGTTGATAGCCATGTCTGTCTCCTTGATTTATTGAATATTTAGCGGGCTTGCCATAGGCCCGCCGATTCACTATCCGCCTGCCTGCTGACGCGAATCTGACTCACCTCTTACAGAAATTGACGGCGAACTGAACGATTTCTTACTAACTCAGCAGCAACCCTGATGCCGTCTTTTTCCATGTGAAAAGCACCGTAAAAACCCTGCCAAACCATGCTGCACTGCGTAAGCACTCGGTCAGAAGCGCTTTCCAGAATGCGCCGCAAGGCTGCAGATCCATGGGGCTGCCGCCGCGATTCCAACTTCAGGAGACAAACCATGACCGATCCGGTGGTAGACAAAATACAGCGCCATCCCAAATACCAGGAGTTGCGATCCAGACGCAATCGCCTGGGCCTTTTTCTGACGCTGCTGATGCTGGTCGTTTATTACGGCTATATCGCGCTGATTGCCTTCGACAAATCCTTTCTGGCCCAGCCCATTGGCGCGGGCGTGACCTCGCTGGGCATCCCGATCGCCATGGGCGTGATCGTGTTCTCGGTGATCGTCACCGGCCTCTACGTGCGCCGCGCCAATGGCGAGTACGACAAGCTCACCCAGGACATCCTGAAGGACGCCACGAAATGAAGAATTCCGCACAACGCATGCTGCTGGCGCCCGCCGTGGCGCTGGCCCTGACGGGGCCCGTGCTGGCCGCCGGCGGCGATGTCGGCGTGGCCGCCAAGCAGGCCACCAAC
>NZ_BBRU01000580.1:0-2399 GCF_001431085.1 Candidatus Symbiothrix dinenymphae | reverse complement strand
TGGATAAAATAAGTGCTATATTGTTGCGTTTGAGAACCTTGTTCGCCTGTTTTTTGATGATTCGTTTTTTGTAGCCAAACAAGTAGTCAGCCATAAAAACAAAAAAATATCTTAATTTGGAAAATTGATTATTACGATTAAGAAAAAAGTTTACATAAGTAACGTTCTCATTTTTAGTTAAATGCGAGTACATTTGTTCCGTTTGATTTTCTGTAACCACAATAGGATTCCACCCAAGCGACGGCAAATACCGGCACAAATAACCAACTCGTGGGGCAAAAGCAGGGGGAAAGGCATCACACAAAATCAAGATATTTTTCATTCGGGGAAATTTAAATAAAAATCCTTAGTCAAAGCAACATACGCATCGCTAAACACACCCGCATCCTTCTCTATAACCAACTCATCCTCAGATAATTGGTAACTGGTAACTGGTAACTGATAACTGTATTCCAGCAAAATGCGTTTGGGTGGTGCGCCGGTTTTGGGGCGGACAACCGTTTTGCGGGTCAGTGTCAAGCCGTTTGCTTCGGCGAGCGATTGGATGGTGTCGAAGGCTTCAAAGGGCAAAATCAGGGCAATACGCCCGTTTTCGGCGAGCATTGTTGCACTGTGCTGTATTAAGTCGCTGTAAGATAGCGTATTGGCATGTCGTGCGATGGTGCGTTCGGCATTGGGCGATGGTAATGAATCCACAAAATAGGGCGGATTGGACACTATCAAGTCGTATTTTTGCGTGGGTGCGAATGTGCGAAAATCGCCGTGAATGGCGGTTAGCTTGTCATCAAAAGGCGCGTTTTTGAAGTTTATAACGGTCTGGTTGTAAGCATTTTCGTCGATGTCGATAGCATCAATCTCAGCCTTTTGCATTTTCTGCGCCAACATCAGAGCAATCACCCCCGAACCGCAACCAACATCCAAAACCCGCTGCAAATCCGTAATTGCTCCCGCCCACGCGCCCAAAAGCACGCCATCCGTGCCCACCTTCATAGCGCACAAATCGTGCTGCACGGAAAATTGCTTGAATCGAAATATGCCATTGCCGGTCGTAATTACTTTTGCCGCTTTTTCGGACGCGCCCACAGTCCCCAACTTCGCAATCATAGCATCATAATTATCCAACATTGCTTGGCGGTAGGGCGTGTCGTTGAGCAATAAGCCCAATTCGGTGCGGATGTTTTCTGTCGAAAAAGTGGCTCCAAACAGTTCTTGGACTACTGTTTTGTTGGCAATCAGATTGACCAACGAGATGTATTTGCACTTAAAGAGATGTTTGAACACCCATGTTGCTGTGCGCTTAAGTTTCCATTTATAGCACACCGTCTGTGGCACACGCAGCAGGGCGGTTTCCAGCGTGGCGGTGCCGGAGGTTACTAAGGCTGCTTGGGATTGCTGGAGGAGGCGGTAGGTTTGTCCGAAAATGACAGGAATGGCAGGGGGTTGCGGGTCAAGCCCGCAATGACGGTCAAGCCCGCAATGACGATCAAGCCCGCAATGACGGTCAAGCCCGCAATGACGGTCTATGACGAGGCGATAGTAGTCGGCATCAATGCCCGGCGCACCGGCGATGACCGCCTGATAGTTGGGATAAGCAGCGGCGGCGGCAAGCATCGTTGGCAGGTTGCCTTTGATTTCTTGCTTGCGACTGCCTGCCAGGAGGGCTATGATTGGTTTGTTCTGCAGGTGGTTTGCTTGTTGGAATGCTTCAAATGTTTCGTTTTGGTGGTTGCGGGCGGCAATTTCGTCCACCGTTGGGTTGCCCACATAATCGACCGCGTAATTGTATTTTTTGTAAAAATCTACCTCAAAGGGCAGGATGCAGAGCATTTTATCGACGTATTTTCGGATGTCGCGGATGCGGTAACTCTTCCACGCCCAGATTTTTGGCGATATATAATATATGGTGGGGATGTGGAGTTGCGTTTTCACAAATTTTGCCATCGGGAGGTTAAAGCCGGGGTAATCCACAAAAATCACCACATCGGGGCGGTAGTCGCGAATGCTTTGTTGGCATAGTTTGCCATTCGCCAAAATCTCCCGCAGGTGCATCAACACGGGGATAATGCCCATATATGCCATATCGCGATAATGCCTGACCAACGTGCCTCCCACCGCCTGCATGAGGTCGCCGCCAAAGAAGCGAAACTCCGCCGCCTTGTCCTGCACCATCAATTCCCGCATCAGATTGGATGCGTGTAAATCGCCGCTCGCCTCGCCTGCTACTAAAAAATATTTCATAATCAGTCCCTCTTTGTCATTATATTGTATCCCCAAAAATTCCAAATTTAAACGAAAAATTAACGAAATTGTTGTATATTCAAAAAATAGTTGTACCTTTGCACCCGCTAAAAAAATAATAATAATTAAAAGAATTCAATTTATGTATTTAGACGCAGAAA
>NZ_BBRU01000579.1:0-2432 GCF_001431085.1 Candidatus Symbiothrix dinenymphae | reverse complement strand
AGAAGCAAAAATGGTTTACGGACGATTTCAAAGGCGACCTCAATCGGAATATCGCCGACCAGTTGAACAACCCAAAGCCCGAACAAATCCCCGCCTTGTGCCGTTATGGGCAGTGCCGTGGTGGAGATTGGGGCATGGTGGGCGGCATCTTTTGGGCTGACTTCAAAGAATTATATGAGCCGTTGCAAGGCTATACGCAAATTGTCGGGCATAATCGCGTGGAAGACGTAAAAGAACACACCAAAGACGGTGGGCGCATCATTTTTTGCGATTGCTTGTTTAATAAGCATTATTTATGTTTAAAGACAAACTTGGCAACTACAAACTAAAAATAGCCTTCGATTTCGACGACACGCTCACTGACCCGCTGTTTTTTGAATTGGCCGGGCGGTTTATCTCGCGTGGTCACGATGTGTGGATAATGACCGCGAGAAGCAGTTATGAGCAATATCTGGCGGCGTGTCAGAAATTCAATATCCCGCCGGAGCCTGGATCAGAGCGGAATGTGGACATTCTCGAAGTGGCGAAAAAGTTAGCAATAGAAGACAAAATCATCTACACCGCCTGCGAAGGTAAAAAAGACTTCTTCTTTACGCACGGCTTCGATATTTTGTTTGACGATGATGCCGAATGGCATTGCAATCCGATTTGTGAAGCGGGAGGCATCGCGATACATATTTGATTTTTGTCAGAATAAAGTGTAACTTTGCAGCAGGATATTGAAATAAGGATGTACAACAACAAGAAAATAAGAGTTTTTGCACTACTCATTGAACTGTTGCAGCGCAAGAAAACCGTTGATTTTAAGACGATTAAAGCGCATTTGAGTGCGCACGACATTGATGCGAGCGACCGCACCATTGAGCGGTATATTGCCGATTTGCGCACCGATTTTGGGCTTTTGATTGATTGCGACCGGCGGACAAACCTTTATTCAATCGCCGAGAGCACGGAATTGAACTGTTTGCTGCACTTTATACACCTTTTTAACTCCTCCGAATTGATTTTTAATGCGCTGCAACACAAAGACAAAACGTTGTCGTGCTTGGCTTTTGAAGCGACCGGCGACTATGTGGGCAGTTCCAATTTGGAGCCGATTTATTCCGCGATTGTGCAGTCCAAAATCATCACGTTTGACCACGAAAACTATGAGAAAAACACCGTTTCGCAACGCACCTTAATGCCCTATTTATTGAAGGAATACAACTCTAAATGGTACGTCGTGGGCATAATTGCCGGTTCAGAGAAGCTGCGGATATTTGGTTTAGACCGCATCCATCGCCTCGAAATCAGCGACCAAACGTTTGAAAAAACCGAACAAAAGCGCATCTCTGAAGTGTTTGATTACACCCTCGGCTTAGTTTTTGATGTGGACAAACCCACCACCGTAGTGCTGTCGGCAACCCCGTTTCAAGCCAAATATTTCAAAAACGCACCCCTGCACGCCACACAGCAACTCGTGTCGGAGAACGAAAAAGAGGTGATTTTCAAGTATTGGTTAGTCCCCAACCGCGAACTGCAACGCCTGATTTTGGGCTACAGTTCACAAGTGAAAGTGCTTGAGCCGAAATGGTTTGCGAAGCAAATTAAGGGGCAGATTGGCGAAATGGCGGCGTTGTATAAAAAATCACTATCAAACAGCTAATTTTGAATTTTCTGTTTTTTGATATGTAACTAATTTTAGTTACCTTTGCGCAAAATATTGAGAGGATGGCGTTTGCTAACTAAATCTACCCTCCGTTCGGCATAGGCACTGCCTACGCCGAACACTTGTCATCATAAATTTGATGCGGTTGCCCTGTCTAAACCATGGCTAATTTGCGTTATTAGAATAAAAAGCGTAACTTTGCCGACACAATAAAAACAGGTACAAATATGAAACAATTAAAGATGTCTTTATCGGATAAATTATTGATTTCCATGAATATGGATACAGAAGAAATTTTAACGGCTATGCGGAAAGTGTATGGCTCAAAATTGTATCAGGAGGGGAAATTAACATTAAGTCAGTCTGCTGAATTGAGTGGAACAAATATTTATGAGTTTATGTCGTTTCTAACAGGGTCTGGAGTTCCGGTAATCGACTATCGTGCCGAAGAATTGGCAAACGAATTAAAACAGTTTTAGCAATGATTGTCATTTGCGATAGTTCTCCGGTTGTAGCGTTAGCTGTCCTTGACCAACTTGACTTGCTTGACCGGTTATTTAACGGGGTTATCATTCCTCAACATGTTTTTGACGAACTGACCATAAACGATAAACCGGCAGTGAGCAAAATATCTGAGTGGGCAAAAGGTAAAGTGGTAGCGGCAGCAGATAAACGCTTGATGCAAATTTTTAATCAGGTTAAGGCTGCTCGTACAGGTTAGTTGGTCACCGTAATTTTGGTGCGGTTGCTCTGTAGCCACTTTCTTTTTTTGTTGTTTGGGATA
>NZ_BBRU01000578.1:0-21689 GCF_001431085.1 Candidatus Symbiothrix dinenymphae | reverse complement strand
TCAAAGCTCGCAAGTCGCCTAATTCATTGAATGGGATTACCAAGCTGGTTTTTATAGTGCCACTTCGAACAAAAATAGATGCGAAGACCGGCATGTCCAGCATCAACTTCAAGAGCACCTTAGAAAATGTTTGCCTGAAAGAATTAGATACATGGCAAGAAGAAAATCTGACTGAAAATCAGACAGTTAAAAGAAGAAAAACGCTGTTGGCTTCGTAGGAAAAATGGAGAACGGTTTGAACACCCTACCCTACGGGATAAAAACAGAACGCAAAAATTTCACCCGATTGTAATCTGTTTGACAACCCAGGTGTAGGCGTAGCTGAAGTATGCTCTATTGCGTGTTATTGCGGGCTTGACCCGCAATCCCTTGTTTGCCAATTCAACTTTTATGCGTAACTTTGCACCATTAAAATGATAGAATTATGGTAGTTGAAAGAGTTGCAAACAATCAGATTACAATTTCGTTTTCTTCGGGGACGGATATTTTTGGCATTCGACGGTTGATTGATTAAGCCAAGTATTTGGAAGCCACATCTAAATCAAAAGCCCGACAGGCGGACATTGACAGTTTGGCGAGTGAAGTAAATACAAATTGGTGGAACAGCCACAAGCATCGTTTTCTCAAATGACAGTCGGTGTTGATGCAAATATTGTTTTTAGCGGCATTTTAAATTCAGATGGCTAAATTGGTGATTTGTTAATCAATTCCGGAAAACTGATTTCTTATATTGCGACGGATTTTTTGCGTACTGAAATCTATAGTCATCACGACAAATTAGTTAAAATATCGCAACTCACATTAGAGCAAGTACTTGAATCCGAATATCAAATTTACAAATCCATCACATTTATATCGGAAGAGCAAATCAGTTCGGAAAATTGGATGTTTGCAAGCAATCTTGTGTCAGACATTGACCCTAAAGATGTGGTTTATATTGCTTATGCCAAGCAATTTAAGTGCAAATTGTGGACAGGAGATAAAAAGTTAATGTCGGGACTTGCTAACAAGAGTTATCGTAATACGTTGTCAACCAGTGATTTGTTTGAAATTAGAAACAATCGGTTCCACTAACGAGCCTCCAAGTTTCATTTTTTTTCAAAAAAACTTCAAAAAAGTTTGGTACATATCAAATAAAATGTTACCTTTGCAGCAGAAATTTTGCAAATTATTTTACAATTTATTTCAAATCTATCATAAAATAATTGAAATTATGTGCAAAATGATATAAATTAATTATTGAATAGTGAAAACGTATTAAAAATATATATGTATGAGTGAAAGTTCTAATATTCAGTTAACAGGTTTTAAGAAACTGTTGATAGAAAAACACGTTACCCAACGGGTTTTGGCTGCCCGGCTTGGCGTTCACGAAAATGGTATCAATCGCATCTTGAGCAGTTCAACTATCAATAGTGACCGTTTGGTAGTTATTGCAGAGTGCTTGGACGTTGAGTATACTGATTTGTTGCACATAATGTTTGATGCACAGATGCGGGGACATGGATTGAAAAGCGAAATGATCGGTTCACAAATAGGCGTTCCAAAACCTGCAAATGTGGTTGATAAAGTGAGCGATTCTGCTGTGAATGAGGATGTTGTGCTGCTGCTACTTGAAAATCTCAAAGTGCTGAAACGGTGTGTTGAGGTGCTGACGCAGATTATGGTGCGGATGGATAGAGTGTAGACACGCTGAGCACTATGCTAATTTTATCTCCCCATCGCGCATTTTTCTCCAAACTTCACGTTTCTCTTGCCATGACATCCCTTCTGTGGCTTTTGCCATTTTTTCTTTTATCGCACGGAAAAATTCAACCGTGTGAAATTCTTCAATTGCTCCTGACTGTGTCCCTGAGATTGCATAAACGGTGTAAAATATTTTTTTGCTAACAAATATGAAAATCTTAGAGGCGTAATTTGAATTTGGGTGCAGTGTCAATCAGGAAAATAAAGTACCTGAAAATTGCTTCTTCGGGCAAAAAGTTGCCATTTTTATGAACAATAGTGGACAATCTCATTTTTTTCAAAAAAAACTTCAAAAAAGTTTGGTACATATCAAATAAAAATGTTACCTTTGCAGCAGAAATTTTGCAAATTATTTTACAATTTATTTCAAATCTATCATAAAATAATTGAAATTATGTGCAAAATGATACAAATTAATTATTGAATAGTGAAAACGTATTAAAAATATATATGTATGAGTGAAAGTTCTAATATTCAGTTGACAGGTTTTAAGAAACTGTTGATAGAAAAACACGTTACCCAACGGGTTTTGGCTGCCCGGCTTGGCGTTCACGAAAATGGTATCAATCGCATCTTGAGCAGTTCAACTATCAATAGTGACCGTTTGGTAGTTATTGCAGAGTGCTTGGACGTTGAGTATACTGATTTGTTGCACATAATGTTTGATGCACAGATGCGGGGACATGGATTGAAAAGCGAACCGATCGGTTCGCAAATAGGCGTTCCAAAACCTGCAAATGCGGTTGATACAGTGAGCGATTCTGCTGCTAATGAGGATATTGTGATGTTGCTACTCGAAAATCTCAAAGTGCTGAAACGGTGTTTTGAGGTGCTGACGCAGATTATGGTGCGGATGGATAGAGTGTAGGCGTAGCTGAAGTATGCTCTATTGCGTGTTATTGCGGGCTTGACCCGCAATCCCTTGTTTGCCAATTCAACTTTTATGCGTAACTTTGCACCATTAAAATGATAGAATTATGGTAGTTGAAGGAGTTGCAAACAATCAGATTACAATTTCGTTTTCTTCGGGGACGGATATTTTTGGCATTCAACGGTTGATTGATTATGCCAAGTATTTGGAAGCCACGTCTAAATCAAAAGCCCGACAGGCGGACATTGACAGTTTGGCGAGTGAAGTAAATACAAATTGGTGGAACAGCAACAAGCATCGTTTTCTCAAATGACAGTCGTTGTTGATGCAAATATTGTTTTTAGCGGCATTTTAAATTCAGATGGCAAAATTCAACGCTTTGTTTCCAATAATTACGGTCTGAAAGATAAAGATTTTGCCCTGTATAGAATCGCCGGTTATTTTTCATAGCACTCGAAATTATTTTTTTTAGCCCTTTTTTTTTTAATTAATTCAAAAATCAGAGAAACAGTTCAATAAATAGAACGATTATTTTCAAAAAGGCATTGTCATTGCGGGCTTGACCCGCAATGACAAATCCTATTATTTCGCAAACGCCACAGCCCGCGTTTCCCTTATCACCGTGATTTTCACCTGACCCGGATACGTCATTTCGTCCTGAATTTTCTTGGCGATTTCGTTGGACAGGCTTTCCGTCTCTGCATCGGTGATTTTTTCTGCGCCTACGATTACGCGCAGTTCGCGACCGGCTTGGATGGCGTAGGTTTTCAACACGCCCGGATAGGAGAGCGCCAGCTGCTCCAAATCGTGCAGACGCTTGATGTAAGCCTCCACGATTTCGCGGCGAGCACCCGGACGGGCACCCGAAATGGCATCGCAGACTTGCACTATCGGCGACAACAGACTGGTCATTTCCATTTCATCGTGGTGTGCCCCGATGGCGTTCACGATATCCGGCTTTTCGTTGTATTTTTCTGCCAATTTGGCTCCAAACACAGCGTGCGGCAATTCCGGCTCGTCATCCGGCACTTTTCCGATGTCGTGAAGCAGTCCGGCGCGTTTGGCTTTTTGCGGGTTAAGTCCCAATTCCGTTGCCATGATAGCGCAGAGGTTGGCTGTTTCGCGGGAGTGCTGAAGCAGGTTTTGCCCGTAAGACGAGCGGTATTTCATACGCCCAATCATCCGAACCAAATCGGGATGCAAGCCGTGAATACCCAAGTCGATGGTGGTGCGCTTGCCCGTTTCCACGATTTCGTCTTCCACCTGTCGGCGCACTTTGTGCACCACCTCCTCGATGCGAGCGGGGTGAATGCGCCCGTCTTGCACTAATTGGTGCAGCGACAGTCGGGCAATTTCGCGCCGCACGGGGTCAAATCCCGACAGGATGATAGCCTCCGGCGTGTCGTCCACAACGATTTCGATGCCCGTAGCAGCTTCCAAAGCGCGTATGTTGCGACCTTCGCGACCAATGACGCGCCCTTTTATTTCGTCCGAATCAATGTGAAATACCGACACAGCGTTTTCAATCGCCGTTTCCGTAGCCACCCGCTGGATGGACTGCACCACGATTTTTTTCGCCTCCTTGTTGGCGGTCATCTTCGCCTCTTCCATCACCTCGTTGATGTAGGCGGCGGCGGATGTTTGCGCCTCTTCCCGCAACGATTTCGCCAGCCGCTCCTTCACCTCTTCGGCACTCAGTCCCGAAAGAGCTTCCAAACGCTCAATTTCCATCTTGTGAACCTTGTCCAAATCGGATTTTTTCTGTTCCACAATTTCCAACTGATTTCTTAACCGTTCGCGCGCATTCTCAACATCGTGATTTTTCCTGTCAAAATCGGATTGTTTTTGCGAAAGTGCCATCTCTTGCTGCCTCGCTTTTGCCTCCTGCATTTGCAAATGGGCATTGCGTTCACTCGTCTGCTTCTCCCAATCGGCTTTCATGGTGATGAAATTTTCCTTCACCTCCAGCAACTTACTTTTTTTGAGAGCCTCCACCTCTTTTTCGGCGTCCGCTAAAATCTGTTGTTTCTTCGACCCGGCTTGTTTATTAGCGATAAACCAAGCCACAACACCGCCCAGCAACAGAGAAACGATGGCGGTAATTGTAGTAATTATTATTTGTGATGTCATTCTAAAATTGTATTATTAAATTGATACTATTATATTTATGCATAAAATTCATTGTTTTTTTTGTCTTCTTTGGGGCGATGTCGGTTCAGGAGATCTTCCAAACGAATATTCAAGCGATTCAGTTGCGCCAAAATCGGAGCTGTCTCATTTCGCAGACTCTCCCTGTGCGCCTTCAAAGAAAAATGAAAAGCCGTTAGCCGCATCTTATCAAGGTCGTCCAAATTAGCTGCGGAATAGTATGAACCATATTCCATAGCCTTGTAGCCCACATCGTTCGCCGCCTTCCGCATAATCTGTTCATCCTCGCGGGGGCATTTATAAGGGAAAAATTTTGAATAAATCCCTAATTTTGTCGGTATAAAATCATCCGTCTCTACCATTTCAATATATATTTAATTCATAATTCATAACTCATAACTCATAAACTATCCATTCAACAACGCAATGCACTGGTCAATATCCTTAACCATCTGTGTCACATTTGCTTTCGCCGCTGTTAAATCCACTTCCGTGCCTGCCAGTGCTTTCGCCATTTTGAGGTGTTCATATTTTGTATGCAACTCCTTATTTTCGTGGCTCAACTCGGTGTTTTGACGCTCCAACTCCAGATTTCGTTGCTTCAATTCACCATTTTGCTGACTCAAATTTTCGCACAACGACATCACCTGGTGTACATTAGCCTCCAAGATAGTCAGTTCGTTCGAATGTGCTTCTGTCATATCGTTTTAAAAATTTGCACAAAATTAGACATTTTTTTTGATATAACAAGAATTTAAACTTTTTTTTCGCTGTTTTTTTTCAAAATTGCAATTTCCGACTCTTTCCATCCATTGAAATGCAACACGATTTTGTCTGAACCGGAGAATATTTGAACTCAAGTCATCGGTGGTTTTGGATAGATAAAAAATCAAAACATTAGTGTCAGTACAAGAAGAACGTGAAGTTTGGAGAAAAATGCGCGATGAGGAGATAAAATTAGCATAGTGCTCAGCGTGTCTACACTCTATCCATCCGCACCATAATCTGCGTCAGCACCTCAACACACTGTTTCAGCACTTTGAGATTATCAAGCAGCAGCAGCACAATATCCTCATTCACAGCAGAATCGCTCACTTTATCAACCACATTTGCAGGTTTTGGAACGCCTATTTGTGAACCGGTCACTTCGCTTTTCAATCCATGCCCCCGCATCTGTGCATCAAAGACTATCTGCAACAAATCCGCAGGCTTGACGCTCAAGCATTTTGCAATAACTGCCAAACGGCTGTTTTTGATAGTTGGACTGCTCAAGATGCGATTGATACCATTTTCGTGAACGCCAAGGTAGGCAGCCAAATCCCGTTGGGTAACATGCTTTTCTATCAACAGTTTCTTAAAACCTGTCAACTGAATATTAGAACTTTCACTCATAATTATATATATTTTTAATACGTTTTTACTATTCAATAATTAATTTGTATCATTTTGCACATAATTTCAATTATTTTATGATAGATTTGAAATAAAATTTAAAATAATTTGCAAAATTTCTGCTGCAAAGGTAGCATTTTATTTGATATGTACCAAACTTTTTTGAAGTTTTTTTTTCACCGCAGATTCAACTTCTAAGTGCGACAAAATTTCTACAAAGATAGATAAAAAACTTCAGTTGGAGATTTAAAGCCGAGTTTTTCTCTGGGTCGGCTATTTATCTTGCTCTGTATCAGTTTAATATAATCATGAGAGTAGTCATCAAAATCAGTTCCTTTGGGAATATATTGTCGAATTAATCCGTTAGTATTTTCATTCAGACCTCGCTCCCACGAGGAGTATGGGTGTGCAAAAAAGAAGTCCAGATCGAGTTTTTTAGCGATATATTCGTGTTCTGCGAACTCTGTCCCATTGTCGGCGGTGATGGAGTGGGTGTTTTTTTTGTAAGCCACCAGCAGGTTGTGGACAACTTTTGCCAACGGGAGAGCAGCTTTTCCTTCGGGCAATTTTTCCATCATCAAGAAGCTTGTGAGCCTTTCGGTGAGGGTAAGGATAGCCCCTTTGCCGTCTTTTCCGATAATTGTATCTATTTCCCAGTCGCCCAAACGTTTGCGGAGATTGATGACATCCGGACGTTCATCGATGGAAATTTTATTTTTGATAACCACCTTTTTTCCACCGCCAACGGGTCGCTTGCGATGTTTTCCTCTGTGGCGCAAATGTGTCCAAAGAGTGCCTCCAGTGGCTTTGTCGGCACGAATATGTTGATAAATGCGTTCGTGAGAAACCATTGGAATCGCTTTTAATTTGCAATAGCCGACAATTTGTTCGGGCGACCATTGGTCTTCTTCGAGCCTTTTTTTTACTTGCCGCTCGACCGCCGCCGAAAACGTTCGCTTGCGGGTGTAGCGTTCTTTGCGTTCATCAGCCAACATTTGGGCATGGATAGGGGTATACTTGCGCGTGCCTTTATTGCGCTCAATCTCCCTGTAAACTGTACTGGCAGAGACATTTACAATCTCTGCAATCTTCTCTTTCGGGGTACCTGTTTGCAGTAATGCAAAAATTTCGTACCTTTGCTCCTTGATTAGTTGTTTGTATTTCATACAACAAAAGTAAATAAATTAATCGAACAGGGAGAACTTTTCTCTCTGTTTTTTTACTTTTGTCGTTCTTAGAAGTTCTGTTCGCGACCTCTTTATTTACGAGCAAAATCTAGGTTGCTCGTAATAGCGATTTTTCGCAGTTACTAATTGAACTTACCCACTATCAACCGACTAATTTGAAAAATCCAGCTAATCCACATTCTATATTACTTATTATCAATTAATTACAAAGTTGTTTTTTCATTTTCAAAAACTTACCCCCTCTCAAAATAGTGACAGCTGGGCGGTTGTGGGGCTTTTGTTTCGGCGTTTTTCGCCTTTGGGGTAAGCCCGCCTACCTTCGGTTACGACCCACTTCAAGTCTAAATGGCTTATCAAATGTATGCGCAGCAATGCTGCTATGGTTGAAAACATCTTCTTACTTTCAGTCATCGTTTGGATTACCTGTAAAAGCAAATAGGCTATCAAAGTACACCAGACCTGTGTTTTTATGCCGTTTTCCGTATCGGAATAAAAGTAGGTCAATTGAAAATTCTGTTTCAGTTTTTTGAAAGTCGTTTCAATTGACCACCGATTTTTGTACAGCAAAGCTACCTCCTCGGCGGTTATTTCCCAGTTGTTGGTGATAAATTTGTACTTTCTGCCCTGCTCGTCCTTGTACCAAACCAATCGCAAACAAAGCGTTTTCATCACTGTCTTTTTCTTCGTTTTCTTTTTCCCCTTCTCTTTTATTTCAACCCCTTCGGCTAAATCTTTTTTTCAGGTGCTATTATTTCGCAAACGGTGTTTTATCCCGTAGGGATTATAGCTCGGTAGAAATGGAATGCCTCCCCCATTCCTGCATCCCGTAGGGATGCAACATCATCCGCAAACGGTTGCATCCCTACGGGTGGGTTGTCAAACAGATTACAATCGGATGAAATTTTTGCGTTCTGTTTTTATCCCGTAGGGATTGTAGCTCGGTAGAAAATCATACCTCTCCTTCTCCCTGCATCCCGTAGGGATGCAACATAATCCGCAATCGGTTGCATCCCTACGGGATGCTGAAATGGGGGGCGGGGCGATTCTATTTTCTACCGAGCTACAATCCCTACGGGATAAAAACAAATGATGAACGAACAATATTCATAAAACATCCATCTTTTTAACACCCCACCCGCAAGGACGGAATGAGGAACATTGTCGCTAATGAAAGGAAATGTGAGCTTGCCTTTGAAGGACATATCTTTTGGGACATGATTCGCACCAAAAAGTCTGTTGAAGAGTTTAACAGACCGGCAATGGGATGGGTAGCAGAAGCCTCGGCGGCAAGTGACTTTTTCGCACTGACAGCTTGTCAACGGCGCGTATGGACACTGAGGGATTGCCTCTGGCCACTCCCTACGGATGAATTGAACAAGGACGAAAACCTCATTCAAAATCCGGGATGGTAGATATTAGAGTTTAGAGTTTAGAGTTTAGCGTTTAGATATTAAAAATTTAAAGATTAAAGATTATGAATAATTTTGGAAAAATAGCAATTTTATTGCTTCTTGTGGTGGCGGGCTTTTATGCTTGCCAGGAGGTTGAGAGGTTTGCCATCTCGTCGGATGATGCTATTCCGCCGGGAAAGCCTGTGCTTGACAGTGTGCATCCGCTTCCCGGCGGTGCCACGCTGTTCTTCACGATTCCCAGAGATGAGGATGTGATTAGTATCGAGGCCTCATACGAGGGGAAAAACGGTACCGTCATAGCAGCCGTGTCAATCTATGCAGATTCGCTCAATGTGTTCGGTATGAGTGACACTACTGAACACAGTGTTGAATTTTATGCCAAAGACAGGGCAGGCAACAAGTCAGAAATTGTACCTGTCAGTATCATTCCTAAGACACCGGCCTTCCAGAGAGTATCCAACTCGCTGAAAGTGAAACCGGCCTTCTCAGCCTTGCAGGTAGAATGGGATAACGACCTGGGACAAAGCATCAACGTATATTTTAATTTAACATATAATCTCAACGGTGCCCCAATTTCCGTACGGCGTGCCATTTCGTCCAAAAAACTTTTCGACCGTCAGTTTATTAAAGGGTTGGAACTCTCTGAAACGGAACCTGTTTCTGTGAGCTATTCCATTAAAGACGCTTATGGCAACGAAAGCGAGACCGTAAGCGTGGGACAGTTGTATGTGGTGAGGGATGTTTTGCTCGACAAAACGAAATGGGTATTGCCTGAATCCGGCACAGAGATTGGAAGAGATACGGCAGGAAATAGACCGGTGTATCAGTCCGGAGGCGCTTTTGAAGGACGCATAGATAAGGTTATTGACGATATTATTGAGAATGACGGTTCCCGGATTGTTTCCAACTTTGCCTTCTTCGGTGGCCCGTTTTATGTTACTGTGCCAAGCTTAGGCTCTATTAATGTCAACTCGAATCCATTGTGGAATGTCATTATTGACCTTGGTGACTATTACGAGCTGAGTCGCATTGTAACACACCAGCGCTGGACGTATGGACAAATTATTGCGGACTTGGATCCCAATAATAGAGGTCGGTTGTACGGTGCAGAGAATGTGGGCATATACGAAGTTTTCTATTTGGACGAAACGACCGACGAATGGATGCTTATCAATCAGACAAAAATCCCCAAGCCACTAGATAATATGAGTGATAGGGATGTTGTCTTTCAAGCTGCAAAAGGCGACGAAGCATTCATGTATCCCGATGAGCCGAAATACACGCCCAAAACGCGCTATTTTAGATACAGACCGATTGCCGGGTTTCTTGATGATTATGCGGTCGCTAATAATTGCTGGGCTTTGGGTGAAATAACACTGTATGGGAGAAAAGCACAGTGACAGAAATTGAGAAATTAAAAATTTAAAAATAAAATAAGATGAAAAAGTATGTTTTTTTGATAGGAATGGTTGCATTGATGAGTTCATGCAACGGTGATATATACGACAATATCAAGGAGTTTGTCGATTCGGAAACGGTTTATCCGGCCGGATATGACCAAACAAAGATCTATCTGCTGTCAGGATATGACAGAGTGGAAATTTATTTGATGGGAGACACAGTGAAGGACAAACTGAAAGACAATCCCCATCTGGCAAAAGCCATTAAAACAGTGGTAAAATGGGGCGAAGGACCGAATGAGAAGATGGAGTTTACGCCTGCCCGTGCTTGGGTGGATGTAACAGGTCTTACCGTTCCCCAAGTCTATCACTTTCAGGTTTATACCGAAGATGAGTTTGGCAATATCTCCACTCCGGTGACGATTGGCGGCAAACCGTTCACTGAGGCTGATAAAGCTTTGCTTGTATTTGGCGTATCGAGTTCTGCCAACGCATCGCAAGCTATTATCACTCCCACACCGGATCCTGCTTCTTATACTGTAGCCGGTGGTGAATACAGTGTTAATGTCGATGGTACAGTGCGTTCGGGCTCCGTCACTGACAGAATCGTGTTGCTGAATCTGTCGGCAGGTACGACTTACACTGTTCATTTTACTTTGAATTTAAGTTTATTCCCGTTGGGCGTAGTGGATACACTGTCTATGGCGTATGACCTAGATGTCACAACCATGACCACGGCGGACTTGAACGCTTACATAAACTCAACGACCCCATTCCCTCCTACGGCGGATGGTCTAATAGGCAATCAGTATTATGTTAACAGTTCAACGCCATGCATCATCAGCGGGGGAGCTTACGACTTTGGCGGAGCAGATTTGGGTGTCCGCTGGGGACAGAACAATTCCAACATCTTGGGTGGCAAGAATTCTCAAAACTATCGGTCAGCCGGAGGTGAGACAGGCGGTCCCCATTGGGGCGGCTGGGGAGGAATTGATTATAATTCCATTGACGACGAAACCACCGGTCTCGTCGCTGTAGGATGGATGCAAATAGGAAATTGGTGGGCATATACGGTGGATGTAGTAGATCCCGGAGTATATAAGATTGAGTATAATCGGGCTACGACGAACAACGGCTGTCGGGTCACTCTTACCCTCGACAATTTAGACGTCCTTGGTGTGATAACCCTTACCAATAACGGTAGTTGGTCTGGATCCCAACATAGAAATTCAGTTGGCTGCGGGAAAACATAAACTCAAGTGGACATGTGTTGCTACCCAACACAATTTTGGTGGATTGCGGTTGACGTACGTGAGGCCGTAGTAGGGCTAAGTCGGCAAAAAATGATTAGATAGGAATGGCTGCGGGTAATCGCAGGCATTTCTGTCTTTTTTGTGGGGGGGGGCACGACTGGGCAAACCCGTAAGATGGCTGTTTATACAAATTTTTGTGCTACCTTTGCAACGAAATATTTATGTATAATAAAAACGATATGGAACAGTTACAACCGGTGCGACAGGCACAAACAGGATTGTGGTGTGATGACGAAACGCCACAATTTAGTGAAGAATTTAAAGAGTTGATGGCAAATTCAATCACGGCAGAGGAGTTAATTGAGTATATGAACAAAGAAATTGACTCATGGCCATGGAAAGACAGGTAGTATTTTCGAAAGATGTTAAAATTTATCTGAGAGAATTAGCCATATTACTTTTCGAAAAAGGGTACTTTGGAACTCCTGAGTACGCAAAGGCTTATGTAGCTGCAATAGTCCTTTTCATGAAAACGAATATTGGGCTTCATCCCGGCAGAATAGCACCACCCTATTTTAGCTTGTATGGAGAAAATTTAGAGTATATCAAATATTCGGCAAATAAACGCACATCATGGTACGCCTTCTATCGACAAGAATGGAATGTTTTTGTCGTGCGGCATATCACCAACAACCACGTAGCCGCGCAATATTTTGTGTGGTAAACAGAAAAAGCATAAGCAGAAAAGTATCATCTAAATCTTCCGACCACGACCGGAGAATGCCCTACGCTATTGCTCGAAAGCTTTCAGCCTTAACCTGACGCCCTATTGGTAAATCCAATATTTTGCCGTTCAGCAGCGGAGGTGGAATATGGAAAAGATTGGCTTACTCGTTGAGACGATAGTCTTGAGCTTAGTTATCGCATACACCAATTTTCAATTTTGATGCCATCAAGACGGTCAAAATCTTTGACGTTATCGGTAACCAATATTAGCTCATTTTTGATTGCAGTCGCCCCTATCAGCAAGTCAAAATCGTCGTTTAGAGGTGTTCCCAATTTTCTAAGTCTGACCTTTTCTTTTGCATAAACATCCACACAGCCAATAATTGGAAGTATTGTTAGTTCTTTCAACAGATTGTTTATCAACTCATGGTGTTTTTTAGGATTACTACTATTTTCTGCGCCAAAACGCAATTCAAACACAGTAATCTCTGAAATACAGCAATGTTTTCGTCCGGTCAAATTTAACTTACCTCTAAAATGAAAGGCGCAAATGTTTGTGTCTAATAGATATTTCATACAAATATGGGGTCTTTTTCTCTGAATTTGCGATTGGCTTTGATTTCGGCTTTAATTTCGTCCACACTTTGGTCTGCATTTTCCCAACCGCCATAGGATAAGTCGAACCCATTAGCAGATTTCCGCTTTGTTTTCTTCGTGTCCAACAATTTTTTTGTCAGAGTTTCTCTACAAATATTGCTGAGGTTATTAAACAAAATTGAGTAAGCCTCCACAATATTCTTTTCAGTATAAGTCATTACAGCCATAATTATCTTTGATAAAAATTGATGCGACAAAGGTACGATAATTATTTTATACGGCAAACTTTACCTCCGCACTGCGCTTTTGCCCAATAGTAGTAAATCCAAATGCCGATTTACGGTGAGCAGATATTTTTATCAAACTCACCCGCCATACGAGTGCATGCCTGCCAGGTAATAATTCACGCCGAAGTAGGTCATCAGGACACATGCAAAGGCGATGACAGTCAGCCAGTTGAAGATGCGCGGATTGTTCCATTTCTCTACCAAGCGCAGGTGGACGACTACGGCATATACCAACACGGTAATCAAAGCCCAGGTTTCTTTCGGGTCCCAGCCCCAATAGCGTCCCCACGATTCGTTAGCCCATATAGCACCGAGAAAAGTGCCGATGGTCATCAAAGCCAATCCTGCCCACAGTGCCAGTTCGTTGATGATGGTCAGTTCCTGCACCCGTGCCGTTAGCAAGAGATTTTTTCCTTTCCGGTTGATACTTATCAGGACAAGATTGGTTAGTCCCAGCAGGAAGCAAAGTCCGAAAAATCCATACGCACCTACGATTATCGCTACGTGGAGCATCAGCCAGGGCGATTTGAGTACGGGAACTAAGGGGCTGATTTGCGGGTCCATCCAATTCAGTCCCGACACAAAAAGGATAATTCCCCCGAACAGTGTTGCCAACGCAAAGGTGATGGCACTTCGACGGGCAAAAAGCAATCCTGCGAAAACGGTGATACACGCCACATAAACCATCGTTTCGTAAGCGTTGCTGAAAGGGGCGTAACCGGCTATGTACCAGCGAAGTCCGATTCCTGATAAATGATAGAGCAACCCGCAGAGAATAACGACAAAAAGCAAGCGGATACTTCCCGCCAACCACCGTTTCCTTTTGAACAGGGAGATAAATGAGAGGAGGAGCAGGATGCCACCAAAAATCAGGTAAAGCTTTTTGCATGAGCGGAATATGTTCAGTTGGTTGTACAACAGTTCCGTTTGTAATTTTGTGTTGTCGATGTGCAAAGTGGAGTTCGTTTCCTGAAAATCGCGGATAGATGCAAGCATTTCATTGGCTGCTGTCCAATTGTTGTCGCCGGTGTTTACTGTTTTCCGTACATTTTCAATGTACAGGTCTAATAAACTTTCGGTCGAATCAGTATTGGAAGTATGCCATTTGTGGTCTTTGTCGCCGGCTTGCGGAAAGAGATTCAGCATCCGACCATTCGTCAACTGGAAAAAAATATTGATTTGCTCATCTAATTTTATCAGGTCTTTGTCGAATTTGCTTCGTTCGGAAGGCGGCTTGGCGAACACCTGTTCCAAATCGTCTTGCAATTTGTAGCGACCATGCTTGTCAAATGCCTCAATATAAGCACATTGTTTGGGGGTGAGATTATAGCTGACAGCAATTTCCTTATTTTTATATGTGATTAGGGGAACGTGCATCCATTTTTCGGGAAAAGCGAGCAGACTCAACAGGAACTGGTCGGGATTGAGATTGTCGAATTTTTCTGCGTGGTGCAGTTTCCGAAGTGCTTCAGATGCGAAAGTATTGACCGGCTCCAAGCGTCCGTCAATGGATTGCAGTGGCAATTGACCGAATGCGGCAGCGTGGGCGGCGTCCACTTTATGTGCCTGTGCCTGGAGTGTACAAGGCAAGAGCAGGAGTAGCAATCCGGTGAGCAATGATTTGGATGTTTCCTGTAACTGTTTGAGTTCGCGAATCAAGCGGCGGAAGCGGGTTTCTTTGCCGATGAAACAGAGGATAAAACCAAGTGCCAGCAAGGCATAACCGGTGTAAGTGACGGTGCGTCCGGCGACATCCCGATTGACGGACAGGATAGTGCCTTTTTCGTCCTTGTCGTATGAAGCCTGAAACAGACGGTAGCCTTTCAAATCAAGTACATGGTTCATGGAAATTTTTCTCTCGAAAGTCTCCTCGCCGTTCTGAATCTGAACATGACTTTCAAAACCGGACGGGCTGGCAGAGCCGGGATAGCGGCTGAGGGTAAATTTGAGCAAGTTTAGTTGAAAAGGCAGTTGGTGCTTGGTGTCGCCTTTATTGGTGCGAACAAGCATCGTATTGACCGGTTCGCCTTCCCGCAGGTGAATCATGCCTTCTTTCCCGAACAAATGGGTCGTCAGCGCACCTGCCAGAATGACTATCAGTGCACCGTGGATGACAACGAAACCGACTTTGCCTTTTCTGAAAAGCCGGTGTTTGAGCGATGAAAGGATAAAATTAACAATTAGAAAGAGTTGCAGAAGAATAAAAACGGGGGAGTAATAAACAAGAATTTTTGCCAATTCCGTTCCCCAGTATTTTTCTATAAAAGTGGCTATCGCCAAACTCAGGGCATAGACCACGAGTAAGACGATAGCCGTTTTATAAGAATAAATCATGCTTTTTTCCATTGCTCGCGCAATAAGTTTACCGACGCGGGGACGATGATATTTCTATCTCCCTTACACCCACATTCATAACTCACGTAATTACCGTAGTTAAGCGCTTTCAAGGCAGAAAATCCTTCGATGTAATTATCTGCTTCTCCGTCTTCACTCGGCATACTGCGGCGTTTGCGGCTTGCAATATGCACATGTTTCAGGTATTTACCGGCAGAAATGAACGCGCCTTTATCGGAAGCTTCTTCAAATGTCATGTGCCAGAAATCGCCCATACATTGGATGCCGGGGTTGTTGATGTCGCGACAAATAGATGCGGCATCGGCTACCTGACGTAAGAAAAAAGCTTCGCCGCGATTCAAAGGCTCTAAGATAACGCATGTGCCGTGCTCTTTGGCATAATCACCCAATAAATTGAGCTCTTTGCAAAGAAAATCGCGTGTCTCCTGTGTATGCGGCATAGCCGGTTTCTGACCGTTGAAACCCGGTACGAGAATAACGCCGGTTGAGCCGAGTTCACCTGCTGCGGCAAGTATTGATTTCATTGTATCAATACACTCTTTTCGAACCGCTTCGTCGGTGGAAAGGATGAAACCTTTGAATCCGGCGCAAATGGCACTAATCTTTATATTCCGTCCTTTCAGAGCGTCTTGAAATTCTTTCACCCGGCCGGCAAGACCGCCGCCACTCGGTTCAAGACCTACGACTCCTAATTTTTCCATGAAGTCCAGTTTTTCCTTTAAGTTACTGCCGGGGGCAATACCTTCCTGGAAAGAGAGCTTCAGTTCGACGTTGGATTTCTTTTGCTTACCTGCTGCTGCTTTTGCTACTTGCTCAGCTGCATTGGCCGTTGCCGGAATAGCACCTAATGTGGCGAGTGCAGTACCGGACAGCGATGCTCTTAAAAAATTTCTTCTGTTCATTTCCATAACTATCTATTTATTAAGCTTTTCCGGGAACAGGAACAACAAACCCTTTCATATCCATCTTTTTCTTCAAATCCAAATCAGCGGGCATAAGGTCTTGCGAAGAGGCCGAAATCTGGTCCCAGGTAACTTCCCGTCCGGTATAAGCCGATTCGCGTCCCATAACGGCAGCCAAGGTAGAAACTCCCAAGTCGGTAGCCATATCAATGGTTTTGTTGGCACGGATATGATTAACCCAGTTTACATGTTCCAAGACGTAGGGGTTGCTTTGCTGGAATTGTTGCTTTTGCGCTTCCCAGTCGTATTTCCATATTTCGTTGCCGGCTAAATCTTTGATTACATGCCCGGCAGATGTCCACGAGCCTTTTGTTCCCTGGATAAATTCGCTGACATTGTCTTTACAACCGGAAATCTGGCGGCACATACTGTGTACATGTATGCCATTTTCCATGGTGAAATCCACACTGAAATTGTCAAATTGGTCACCTGTAACGCGACGTTGACGCGAACCGAAAGCAACGGCATTGACGGGTTTTACGCCTCCGCTGAACCAGGTAAATACGTCGATGTTGTGTACGTGTTGTTCCACGATATGGTCGCCGGAAAGCCATGTCCAGTTCACCCAGTCACGTATCATCCACTCGGCATCGCTCCAATCTTTCTGCCGGTTTCTGTACCAAAGCTGACCACCGTTCCAATAAACCACAGCACCGGTGATTTCGCCGATGTATCCTTCCATGATTTTTTTGTACGATTCTACGTAAGGCCGATCGTGATGACGTTGATTACCGGTTATTACGGCTAAGTTTTTAGCGGAAGCCTGTTTGGCAGACGCAATAATTGAGCGGTAGCCTGCCGGGTCAACGGCGAGTGGTTTTTCGAGGAAAGCGTGTTTGCCTTTTTCCACCGCATACTTAAACTGTTCGGGGCGGAAATTCGGCGGAGTAGCGATAATGACCATGTCCACACCGCTGTCAATCAATTGCTTGTAGGCGTCCAAACCGATAAAGCGCTTGTCGGCGGGAATGTCAATGTTCTTTTTCTCTTTCAGTTGTTTTGCCGCACCTTCCAAGCGGTCAACGAAAGTGTCTGCCAAAGCGGTGATAGTCACACCATTGGCGGCATTCAAAAAGTCAAACGCGGCACCCGTACCACGTCCGCCGCATCCGATGAGGCCGGCTTTCAATTCGCGCCCGTCTGCTGCCTTGTCGGGGAGTTCGGGAATGTAATACGTTCCCGCAGCTTTCAAGGGCGTGTAAACCGTCCCTTTTTCACCTTTACAAGAGCTGAGTAAAGCAGAGCTACCCATGCTCATTGTACCAATAGCACCGCTTGCGAGTGCTGTTCTCTTAATAAACGACCTCCTGCTGATTTCGTTTCCGTTTTTTTTCTCCATCATAATTATATATTTAATATTAAAAATTATCTATTGCTAACTGTCATGGCACACAAACGATACGGAAGCCTATTCCGCGAATGTCTGAGTACCACCAGATACTTTTGGGCTGTTGGGGGTCGGTTTTCAACCAGGCGTCATGCTTGGAAAAATCCCGTGCGGCGCAACGCAAATCGGCTGCATCGGAGGCATAATTGCCTCCGCGTACTACCCAATCCTCACCTTCGGTCACCAACGGGTTAGTCGCATTGTCACCTGTTTTGGTGTAAGCTTGCGGGTCGTATTTGTCGGCGCAATATTCCAATACATTACCCAACATATTTTTCAGTCCGAAAGGATTTGCTTTCACTGCATCCGGCTCTTGGGTGCGGTTTTTGCTGTTGTTGACATAGATTGCATAGTCCGAAATCACTTGGACGTCTGCATCAGAGAAATTCCGCCAGAAGCCTTCGTTGGAGTAGCTTTTGGGTTTACCTTCAAAGAAATACGGGGTTTCCGTACCACCGCGGGCTGCGTATTCCCATTCTGCTTCCGTCGGCAGGCGGTATTTTTTTCCTGTTACTTTCGACAACCATTGGCAGAACGTTTCTGCGGCATAGTGTGTCATGGTGATTGCCGGACGGTTGCCGGAGCCCCAACCCTGATTAGGAAACCCAAACGGCGGAGTAGGACCGCTAATGGCGTCCACATCTGCACGGCTGTTATTGGCATAGACAGCTTCCGGCGGAGTACGTCCTTCGCTTTGGGTTTTAAAGAAAAATTCATTATACATATCCCACGTAACTTCCACTTCCGACATAAAGAAAGGGCTCAGGGTTACGTTGTGAACAGGTCCCTCGTCCGGCTTGTGAAAAGATTCTTTCTCAGGACTACCCATTTTGAACGTCCCACCGGGGATGGCAATCATGTCGAACGATATGGGAGAACCGGGTATCTGCTCCCGGAAATTTTCGAAAGCCGTAATCGGCGTCGCGGTTTTGAAATACAGCGAAGGGTCTACTTTGGGAACGTTGATATCGCCTATCGCAAGTTTGCCGTGTTTGTAATTCGGGTTGTAATGACCGGCATCCAAGTGGCAACTGATGCATTGCAGGTCCAGTTTTTTTTCATTTTCGTCATAATATAAATGTGCGGTAATGCCGTCGTCGTTAATTCCTTCGGGGAAAAGATTGTGGTGGCAGTCCTTGCACGATTCGTTGGGAATATAGGTTACGGCCTGTTCAATTTCCGACAGAAAGTCCCAATCAATGTCGGCACTGTCTTTTGTCAAAAATGACCACAAGTCGCGGGCACCTAATTTGAGTTTCGCTGTGTAATGGTCGTAGGTGTTGGTCTTGGGCGGGAGGTGGCAATCAACGCAATGGACGCGTGTACCGCTTTTGTTATTGAAGTGGTGCGATTGCTTCCAACTGGTCGTAGCATGTGGATGCACATGACACATGGCGCACGAGTCGTCCGTGGAAAAATAAACCGAAGTCTGATACGCGGAGATGACGATACTCATTCCCACCAACAACCCCAAAATAAGGTAAAAGGATTTTCGATGAAAAAAACTCCCCTTTCCTGTAAAAAAACTCCTCATTCCTGTAACAAAACTCCCTTTCTCTAAGGATTCTGTTCGCTGTTTCTTACTTGCCATTTTCTGTTCTTATCTAACGGGGACTTCCAAAAACACCAAATTTACATTCCGATTTTACAACAGAGCCGAAGTCCATTTAAACTCTGTTTCAAAATCGGGGGCAAAGATATGCAAAAATTTTATACAAACCAAATATTTTTGAAACTTTTTTCTTCATAACCTTTTTTTATAAAGCTATCTTGCTTCATCCAATATGAACATCAGATAAGACAAGATAGCAAAAATGGTTCTTCACTGCAAGATGCAAGCGCAAACAAAACAACAACAAACATAATTAATATCATGATGGCAGTGATTATATTCACTATTTTATGTTGCTTACGATATTTTTTATCTTTGGAATAATACATTTTCTTCGCATAGTAAGATTGAGTTATGACAACAAAAGCCAAAAAACAAACGTGAACGACAAGATGCGGGTATTCCGTGATGAGAGATAATGTAGCATTCATAATTTATTCTAGCAAACTTTTTATTTTGTTACTCAATTCCTCTACGCTCAAATTTTTAGCGATGATTTTTCCATCGCTATCTATTGAAAAAGTTACTTTTTCTGCTACCGACTGTTGTCCACTTGCGTTTTTTATATCATAATATTTTTGTCTGGTCGCTTCCGTCAAATTTGGAAGAAATTCGTTTAAGTCATCCTCTCTGATTTTCATCGCGTATAGCAAGAAAAAAAATTCCCCTATCGAATTTTGAATATTCTCGGTCAGAAAGGAAATCATTTTTTCATAAAGGTCCTGTGCATGTAAATAGCTTTGCTCAGAATCAAGTGCTGCTGTGCCCACACTCATCATATCTTGATAAAATACCTGCATAGGCATAATAATATTGTTCGTTAGTTTATCGTTGTTTGGTGTACCTGTCGCATAGAAGTATCCGTTAGGTTCAGCATCCTGATAAATATAGTTAATAAATCCGGGTTCAATCACGAGCCAGCTACTCATCGTTATTAACTCTGTGCCAATCATGTATAAAGATGGCTGTTCACCGGCAATCCCCTTAAACATAAAATGATTTTATTCATTTTCTAAATCTTCTTTAAGCTCGTCTGTTTTATGTAAGTTATTCAAATTATTCATGGAATAACCCCAAAAAAGTCCGCCCATTAGCCACAGAGGTATTCCTATTATTACTCCTGCCAAAGTTATGTTTTCGCCTCTTAATAATGGTAACAGAAATGTGATTGACAGATACATAAAAGCACCCCACAACAATCCGGCTCTAATACATTTATTGCTTTTATATGTTTTCAACATATTTTTAATAGATAATTTCTGAAATTTATTGAATTGTTTCTTTATCATTTTCCTTTATTGTATTTCATGAATTGTTGTTATCAAAATCTACTCCAATTGTCGAAACAATCAGAGTAGATTCATTTACTTATGATTCTTTACAGAAAGGAATATAAGAGGACCT
Organism: Candidatus Symbiothrix dinenymphae; assembly: GCF_001431085.1. NCBI lineage: Bacteria > Pseudomonadati > Bacteroidota > Bacteroidia > Bacteroidales > Candidatus Symbiothrix > Candidatus Symbiothrix dinenymphae. The sequence continues at coordinate 950 of NZ_BBRU01000578.1, read as the reverse complement.
ATCAGGGGTAGAAAAAGCACTACCAATAGCCAAATAGGATTTATTCTTATTCCGGACTTTCCCTCTTTATATATCTTAATCGCTGTAAGAATATAGACTAAAAGAGATAAAACGATAGCTAATAATACTAAATATTTCATATTATTTTATTTTAAAATTGTTTGTTTTTTCCACTGCCAATCATAATCCGCCCAAAGCCGCTCACATTCATGCGCAATTGCTAAACTCTTGTCATATTGCTGCACTACATTTAGTTCTGCTGTCATACGGTTGTAAGTCATATAACCGGCAAACAAAACAACAAGAATAATTACCGGTCGCAGGGCATACAAACTCTTCTCCCGGATGTGCCAAAGATGTTGTGAGAGCACGTTTTCAAAATTTAATTTCCGTTTCATACAGTTTATTTTTTACTGTGTGTATGTACATATAAAATATCGGCTCAAAGATACGACATATTTTTTAATCTACCAAATCCAATACAAACCTATCAACAAAAACAGAAAAAAAATCACATGCTGTCGCAGATTCTTATTTATTCATCACTTTATTGCCGGAAGCAGCTATTGCCCCTATTAAAATATTGTCCCAGCCTAAAGTATCTTTTGCATATTCAGCCCATTGGTGATTAAAGGATTCAAATGCTTCATATTCAGCTTTATGCTCTGAAAGCGGAGTTAATTCAAACCAATCAAAATGTTCATAGATCGTCAGATATAACAGCTGTATATGATTCTTTTCCAATGCGGCTAAATCTTTTTTTCAGGTGCTATTATTTCGCAAACGGTGTTTTATCCCGTAGGGATTATAGCTCGGTAGAACTGGAATGCCTCCCCCATTCCTGCATCCCGTAGGGATGCAACATCATCCGCAAACGGTTGCATCCCTACGGGATGCAGGGTGGAGGTGAGGATTGGCTTTTCTACCGAGCTATAATCCCTACGGGATAA
>NZ_BBRU01000577.1:0-2217 GCF_001431085.1 Candidatus Symbiothrix dinenymphae | reverse complement strand
AAATAGAGCGCAAATGAATGCTCGCCCGACTCGGGCATATTAAACTCCTCGTCCAGCCCGATGCCCTCGGCGCGAGTAACGATGAGTTTTTGGCTGTCGTCACTTTTGCCGCTCTCGCGGATGTAGGTTTTGCTGTCGATGCGTATCCACTGCTTGGGAGTGAAATAAGCATCGATGTGCAGCACGGTAGCCGTATCGCTCATCTCAATTTTGCGGACTTGGAGCGTACCCATATTCCACACGTCAAACACAGGATTTTCAACCACAGCGGGGCGTTTCTCGCTGCAAGCCGTCAGCATCGCGCAGGTGCAGGCGGTCAGAAGGGTAGTCTTCTTCATAGTACTGATAATCTCGTTTACTTTCAAATTTTTCATAAAATCATTTTTTTTAATTGACGCTACAAAGATATGAAAAATTTATGAATTAGCAACTACATTTCAAATATTCGTCAGGCTGGGATATGCCGGGCTTTCTGCCCGTTCTGTCATTGCGGGCTTGACCCGCAATCCCCTGGAAAAGAGCCGAATGCTGAACTACAAGGCGATGTAGAACATGGGATTGCGGTCAAGCCCGCAATGACGAATACACTTGTTTTTCCACCTCTTTCGCCCACTGTTGGGCTGTTTTTGAGGCATCGAATGTTTGCCAGGGGATTGCTTTTCCGAAGTGGATGGAGAATGTTGAGCCTCGTGATTTGAACATTTCGCCGGGCAGGAGTAGCATCTCTAAATTGACCTTCAGTCCCAACTTTTGCCTAAGTTGTGCGAAGGTGTAAAAAAAGTTTGAGTTGTGCGCGTCGAAATAGACGGGGATGATGTCGCGCCGGTATTCGACCGCTTTTGTGATGAACATTTTTTTCCACTCCAAATCGTGAATTTGCCCGTGGTTTTTGCGCGAACACAATCCTGCCGGAAATGTAATGATTTGATTTTCAGATGCAAACGCCTCATTCAGCAGACTGACGGCACCCAAACCCTGCGCCCCATGCTTGTTGATGGGGATAAAAATGTCCTGCAGCGGTTTTAAGAAATAGAGAATGTCGTTGACCAAATAGCGAATTTTCTCATCGTAGCGTTCGCCCAGCACAGCCGACAGACAGATGCCGTCTAAGCCTCCCAACGGGTGATTGGAGGCGAAAATGCAGCGATGCGTGGCTTCCGGGAGGTTTTCGGTGCCGCGCAATTCGAGGGTCAGGTTGAAATCCTCCGCCACTTTTTGCTGCATAAATTGCACGCCTGTCAGCCCGTGACCTCTGCGCAGACACTCGTTCAACTGCTCCTGACACAGCAACCGGCTCAACCAACCGACCACGAAGCGCGGAATTTTGCGTGCCAATTGGGGTGCTTTTGCCCGCAATATCGCCTGCAAGTCTATCTGAAATAGTTCTTTCGTTTCCATAATTTGCCCGCAAAAATACAAAATAGTTATGAGTTATGAGTTATTTTTTGTACTTTTGCACAAAATTATTATACAAAATGACAAAACAAGATTTATTTGAAAACATCACACGCAAACAATCATTTCTTTGCGTGGGTTTGGACGCGGATTTGCAGAAAATCCCGCGACATTTGATGCGGGAGAAAGACCCGATTTTTTCTTTCAACAAGGCTATTGTGGATGCCACATCGCTCTTTTGTGTGGCTTACAAGCCCAATTTGGCTTTTTATGAAAGTCACGGTGTGCAGGGGCAGGACTCGCTGGATAGGACGGTGAGTTACATCAAGGAAAACTACCCCGACCAGTTTCTCATCGGCGATGCCAAGCGCGGCGACATCGGCAACACATCCGAAATGTATGCCCGTGCTTTTTTTGAAGTCTCGTGTTACGATGCCGTCACAGTATCTCCTTACATGGGTGAAGACAGCGTGAAGCCGTTTTTGAATCGTCCCAAAAAGTGGGCGATTGTGTTGGCTTTGACCTCCAACGCAGGTGCCAACGACTTTCAAATGACCGCAGACGCGAACGGCGAACGGCTCTTTGAAAAAGTCCTCCGCAAGTCCAAAGAATGGGGAACGGACGAAGAAATGATGTACGTGGTGGGTGCCACACAGGGCAAAATGCTGGAAGACATCCGGCGAATTGTCCCCAACCACTTCCTGCTCGTGCCCGGCATAGGCGCACAAGGGGGAAGCCTCGAAGAAGTTGCCCGATACGGGATGAACAGCCAATGCGGGTTGCTCGTAAACCCCTCGCGACAAATCATTTACGCCGACGATA
>NZ_BBRU01000576.1:0-2486 GCF_001431085.1 Candidatus Symbiothrix dinenymphae | reverse complement strand
CCCTGTCGTCAAAAATTTTAATAACACTTCCCGAACTGTCACGATAGTCGCGATGTACTACCATATTGATAACAATTTCGCGAATGGCATCGGTGGGATAATCAAACCGTTCTGTGCGCTTTGGCTCACCGGTAATTATGTATTCCACCATCAAATGTTTTTTGATAAAGGCAATAATATCGGTAATTTCACTGAATAAATCGGAATGAAGCGAAATGCTGTCAATAATAGTTATCGGACTTTTGAAACGCCCAATCTGAATGTCGCTTGTGGGACAATATCCATCAACAAACAACAAGTAGCAGCCAAATGTTGGTTGTCCTCCGCGGATAAACTCCAGTTTTTCGAGAATATCCAAATCAGACATTTTAGTGCTAAATTCGCCTTGTTCTCGCAATTTGTTGGTAAATATAGCAATTTTTTCTTTCGACAAATCACCGATACTGTGATTTTGGTCGGCATAATAGTCCCAACTCGAATTGATTGTCTGCAAGTGAATATTAACTACTTCGTCAAGCGAAAGCAAATGATTGGAATTTTGTACTCGCTTGTAATATCTTCCCCGCGTAGAAACAGGTTTTTTTGTCATCCACGCCAACAAGTACGCGTCCGCCTTGGGTGTTGGCAAAAGCGACCAGCGTTTCAATGACATCTTCATTGAACTTCGGCTTAAATTCTGTATGTTGGGTTTCCTTACTATACATATTATCGTGATTGAGGTATATCTTGTTAAAATTGCTCTGTGAAAATTTTACCATCACAAAGCGTAGCTCCCCTCAATATAACAACTTTTGTAGCCTACCATATTGCTTCGCCATATAATCGTCAAAATTTGCCATCAATTTGGACAAATCCACGCATGTGTGATGATTGGAAAGCATCATGCTTGCGATTTTGCAGCAATGCCTCTGCTTTTTCTAAACATTCCCTGCTGCCCTTTTGGAGGGCTTTGTTGATTAGTTCGCGGGCGGTTTTCTTTTGTGCTTTTGTGAAATCCATGATGTTAATAATTTTATAGTAGCATTATCTTCATTTTTTGTCTTCGTCAATCTCAAACTTGTCCTTACCAATAAAAATAACCGAAGCGAAGCGCACATCGGTACGTTCAACGAACTCACGCGAATTTCGGTATTTCTCCAATTGCGCGCGGGCGGCATCGCGTATGGACTGTAAATCTTTTTCATTATCTTTTTTGAGATATTTGATTTCCAACACCCATTCATATTTTATATCGGGAAGTCGGGGGCTGCGTTGCAAAAAAATGTCGATATAGCCACCTTCTACTTCTTTTTCAGTGCGTGGCACATACAAATTGCTTTGAAATAAGCCGTTGAGCAACATGATTTTGATATATTTCTCGTTGAACTGCTGCAAGTCGCGGTTCGACAAGCGGTTGAAAATGTTTTTGCTCACATATTCGATGTAAGGGTGCAGATTGCCGGGGTAAGCCAAATTCCACACCGCATCGGTTTGCTCTGTCAAATCAATCATCACATCTTTGTTCCATTCCAGCGTTAGTTGTTCCAGATATTCCCAATAAACGGTTTGAATGGAATAATTGGGAATTTTCAAATACAACCGCCCATCATGGTATTTATCCACCGTGAGCAATCCCATATAGAAAAGCAGGGAAATAAAGTATTTGGTGTCTTCCAGCCGATCTATCGAAAATTTGCTGATGATATCGGACATGATACCGTTGTTCTGAACAATTTCCATCAACTTATTGCGGTTTCCTTCGTTTTGAACCATGCGGCGCAAACGGTTGTAATCGGTCTTCAGGTTGTCGTCAATGATGTTTTGGGGCGGTTGTCCCTCGTCCAATATCTGATTGAAAAAATAGAGAATCATTGAGGGGTTATAGACCCTGTTTTTTCCGTCTGCATGGAAGAGGTAGCCATCATAATATGTTTCCATGTCCACGTTGATTAAGTTTGGGTCAACGCCCGTTTCGTCCATCAAGGCATCTACTTCCTGTTGCGTGAAGCCCATCATTTCGTTGTACTTTGATTTCAGTGTGAGATTGACGGCAATGTTAAACCCGCTTGTGAGGTCGTCCAACATCACGGGCGAGATACCGGTGATAAAAATGCGGTCGATGACGGTTTTCGTGCCTGTCTTTAGAATCTCGTAAAAATCGCGAACAAGTCCGTTTGCGTGTACCATGTTGTGGTAAACATTCTTTCCTAATTGACTGCCCATAGCGATGAGGTCGTTGGCAAAATGGTCGTATTCGTCAATGATGACAAAAATTTTTATGTCAGCCAATTCCGCCTTGTCAATAGCGTCTTGAATAGACTGAATACTCGGACTTTCCTCAGTTAACTGTTGGATGAAACTATCGGCATTGGGAAAAAGATTTCGATAAAGGGCAACAAACTGACGAACAGCCTTTTGTATTTTACCGGAAAAAGAAGTCCGAAACCTGTCTTCGTTGGACGTGTCTATACCCGAAAAGTCGAATTTCAACACGGCATAAGCGTTCT
>NZ_BBRU01000575.1:0-2513 GCF_001431085.1 Candidatus Symbiothrix dinenymphae | reverse complement strand
CTCAAGAAGTTGCGGTCTTCATGGAGATACACTGTCAGCGGCTCAGTGTATTCATACACATCCACCTCAAGAGTCTTATAGCCAATGTAGCTAATTGATAATGAGACAGATACACCACTCCCTGCTTTCAGGGAGAAATTGCCATCGAAGTCGGAAACTGTTCCCGATTTCGTACCAAGCACCAAAATGTTGGCACCGATAATCGATTCGCCGGTGGCTTCATCTAACACGCGCCCTTTAATCTCTATGCCGCCGCTTTGGGCTGACACGGGGTTTGCAAAGGCGAGCAGCAATGCTGCAATTGTAACTTTTACTACTTTTTTCATACTTTTAAAATTGTTTTTTAAATTGTTTTTTTTTGTCAGGGGATTGCGGGTCAAGCCCGCAATGCCACACTGACGCTAATACTAACACTAATACTAATAAACGTCACACACATCGTGCGTTTATTATCATTGAAAATAAATAAATTGTAACTAAAAATTTTTTTTTTGAAACTGTGCTTATATAAAGAAGCACAAAAGAATGTTGCGTGTTAAGAATCAACAACAGCAACACATTCGCATTCGCATGCAGGAGGAGGAAAGATTGGCTTGAAAAGCCGAAGAGGAAGAAACACTTGTGCGGTCAAAACGCTGACCCACCGAACTAAGGGACGAAATTCGCTGTCGGAATGTCCGTCGCCACCTGTCTAAATGAACGATTGTTTTCATTGTTCGTAAATATTTTATTATTATTCGGGCGCAAAGGTACGATGTTTTTTTTGAACTACCAAATATTTTTGAAAGTTTTTTTCAAAAATGCTTGCACATGTGAAGAATTTGTCGTACCTTTGCAGCAGATATCGGAAAGATAAGGTCGTAGCCAATTGTGACCCGGACTGGAAACAGAGATGATATTTAGCCTTTCTACGGATAGGTTGCCCGCAGGACGGATTGGTACCGTTACTTGTATGTAAGCACAATAGGAAATTTCGGTTTCCTATTGTTGTTTATATAAAAGCCGAACTGTCGTTTTTTCAAACAGTTAAAATTCAATTGTCAAACACCCAACAGGCTTTTATTGTCCTCAATACCGCCTTTCAACCACTTTCCAATCAACAATTTTCCACAATTCTTTCAGGTGGTCGGCGCGACGGTTTTGATAGTCAAGATAGTAAGCATGTTCCCACAGGTCGAAACCGAGCAGAGGCGTTAAGCCTTTGGTCAGCGGATTGCCTGCATTTTGTTCTTTGGTAATCGACAATTTTCCGGCATTATCTTTTGCCAGCCAAACCCAACCCGAACCAAACAAACCGGTTCCGGCTGTTTCAAACTCTTTCTTAAAATTATCGAACGAACCCCAAGCGGCGTCAATGGCAGCAGCCAATTTGCCCGAAGGAGCACCGCCTCCGTTAGGCGAAAATTGAGTAAAATACAGGTTATGATTCAATAATTGACCTGCATTATTAAAAATTCCACCCTCCGATTCCTTCACAATAGTCTCAATATTGGCATTTTTAAACTTTGTCTCTTGAACTAAATTGTTCAGATTGTTGACATAAGTTTGCAGATGTTTACCATGATGCAACTCAATGGTTTGTCTACTAATTACCGGCTCTAACGCATCGGTGGAATAAGGTAATTTTATCAATTCAAATTTCGCTGAATTAACATTCTGTTTAACCGGTTGTTCACTTGCAATCAGTGAAAACAAACCTAAAATAAAAGCAATCATATTAAATATTTTTAAATTTATAATGTTGCAAAGGTACGCTATTTTTTTTGAACTACCAAATATTTTTGAAAGTTTTTTTTCAGCTGCAACTTTATACAGATAAAACAATAGGCGTAAGTATATGATAAACAAATAGATAGAGAAAGAGATAGAAAAAAAAAGATAGATTTCTCAAAAAAACAGCAAAAAAGTTTGGTTTGTATAGAATTTTTGCGTACCTTTGCCGCGTAAAAAAATAAACATAAAAAAAAATTTTATTTAAGATGAAAAGGAGAGAATTTTTATCAAATGCCGCTCTTATCGGAGCGGGAACGAGTTTGGGGTTGCCCACACTCGTGCTGAGTTCGTGTGCCGGTGGTGCCAAAGCGAAGGTTTATACACCGGAAGAGTTGGGTATGTATTCTTTTGTTGAGATTGCACCCGACGGGAAACCCTTGAAAGCAGCCTTAGTAGGTTGTGGAGACCGCGGGACCGGTGCTGCCCACCAATTTTTGGAAGCAGGTCCGAATGTATCTATCATTGCCCTTGCCGATGTTTTCCCCGACAGGTTGGAAGGTTGCAGGAAGCGCTTGAAAGATAAATTCAACAATGACGTTTCCGACGCCAATTGTTTTTTGGGATTTGATGCTTACAAAAAAGTGATGGCAATGCCGGAAATTGATGTTGTATTGCTTTGTACGCCCACCCATTTCCGTCCCGAACAGTTCAAAGCTGCGGTGGAAGCCGGAAAACATGTATTCATGGAAAAACCTTGCGCTGTAGACCCAACGGGCATCCGTACTGTTATTGCCTCCGCA
>NZ_BBRU01000574.1:0-2513 GCF_001431085.1 Candidatus Symbiothrix dinenymphae | reverse complement strand
CAACGAACATATCGAACATAAAAGCGGTGTCAGTAGGACCGGAAGCCGCTTCGGGATGGAATTGCGCCGAAAACCACGGCTGCGTTTTATGGCGGATGCCCTCATTCCAGCCGTCGTTCATATTAGTGAACAGCACCTCCCACTCATCACTCAAAGTATCGGTATTCACCGCGTAGCCGTGATTTTGCGAGGTGATGAAGCAGCGGTTGGAATTTGCCAATTGCACGGGTTGGTTGTGGCTGCGGTGTCCGTATTTGAGTTTGTAGGTCGTGGCGCCGCCTGCTTTTGCCAGCAGTTGGTTGCCCATACAAATTCCCATGATGGGTTTGCCCGCTTTCATCGCGGTTTGGATGTGTTTCACGGTGATTTCGCAGTGCTCCGGGTCGCCCGGACCGTTGGAAACAAACAATCCGTCGTATTCCAAGGTGTTAAAATCGTAGTCCCAAGGCACGCGGATAATCTTAACATCGTGCTGCAACAAGCAGCGGATGATGTTGTGTTTCACACCGCAATCGACCAGCACCACCGTTTTTTGCGTATCGGTGGGATATTTGTCTGTACATTTGTCTGTACAGACGTGGCGCGCCACGTCTCTACTGTAATGTATGATTTTCTTGCAACTCACTTTTGCCACCTGATTTTCCAGCGCGGGGTCGATGAAACCGATTTCGTTGGGCGAATTGAAAACGATTTTTGCTTTCATTGAGCCTTTTTCGCGAATCAACTTGGTGAGGGCGCGCGTGTCCACGCCATAGACTCCGGGCACTTTGTGCTCTTTCAGCCAGTCGCCGAGGCTTTTGCAGGCATTCCAGTGGCTGTATTCGTGCGAATATTCGGAGATAATCAGCCCGCTGACGTGGATTTTTTCCGATTCGTAGAACAGGGAAAGCCCGTTGGCATCCGTTTTGTTTTCGGGCACGCCGTAATTGCCGACTAAGGGGTAAGTAACTGTGAGGATTTGACCGGCGTAGGAGGGGTCTGTAAGGCTTTCGGGATAGCCCACCATCGCGGTATTGAAAACAACCTCGCCCGCCGCCGCCGCCTCATAACCAAAGGAATAGCCGCTAAACGATTGCCCATTTTCTAATACTAATGAAATCTTTTTATCCATGATGCGCAAAAAGGATTTTTTTATTTTTGGGCACAAAGGTAGGAAAAAGTTATGAGTTATGAGTTATGAGTTATGAATTATTTTTGTCATAATCTTACACACTCAGATTATTATAGATAAAGTTCCTGTCTGAAAATAAGACAGGAACTTTATCTAACTATTTTTATTTCACCTCCTCAAAATCCACATCCTGAACCTCATCGCCACCGGAAGGCGGTGCTTGACCACCCGCACCGGCATTTGCCTGCTGCCTTGCTTGGTCGAACGGATTGCCATCCATTGGGCGTGCGATAGCCCGAAGAAAGATTTGCCCGTAGCGACAGATTTTCAAGCAGCGACTGCACAATCCCCGTAGAAAAGTTGAACGCCGTATAATGTTCCGTAAACTCCTCACTATCAATGTTTCGCCCGTCCAAGCGCAGCCCGATTTGCCAATGCGATTTTTCGGAATAGTAGTATTCCGACACGCCGAACACGCCAATGTCGGCGGTCGTAGCATCAGGGATAAGCATTTCTTCGCCTTTGTTGGCGTTGGTTTGGTACATCCCCTGCGTGCCAAGCGTGAATGTCCACTGCTCATTCCATTGGGGCAAATACCATTTGGCATCGTACGAAAATGTGCCCAGATTCATATCCAGCGCGGCAATATCCCCGTCCTCAAATTCCTTGCGATTGTTAAAAACATAGCCGACATTTAATTTTAGTTTGGAGGCATTGTCAAAGAACAGGGTGTTTTCGGAACTGATGATGTGTGTGGTCAATTTTTTGGAAGGGAGTACCTTCTTCATCAGGGGCTACTAAGCCGTATTTTTCGCTCAAAACGCTGTATTTCAGCGCACTGCTCAATTTTTCACCGGATAGCCCAGCGATGTTTTGAAATCGCCGGTGTGGAAGCGGCTGTTGGGCACCGCGTCGTGGTTGCCGTCACGATAGTCCTCGTGTGTGGTGTAGCCGCCAAAAGCGTTCCAATGGAAGCAATTTTTCGACAGTTTGGACGCCCCTGTGTTGCGCCAGCCGTTGGTGTTGCTGTTGTATTCCGAGCCGAACGTGCCCTCGAGGCTGTTCCCCTTGGCATAGAGCGCGTCGGAAAAATACAAAACGCCGCCCAAGGCATCGCTGCCGTATAGGAGGGAAGCAGGACCTTTGATGATTTCCACCTGCTCATAGCCGTTTTCGTCCAATCCCAAGCCGTGTTCATCGCCCCACTGCTGATTTTCGATGCGAGTGCCCTGCGCAAAAACAGCGATGCGATTGCCGCTCAAGCCGCGAATCACCGGCTTGCCAATGCCGGTGCCGGTACTCAAATTGCTAATACCTGCCACTCCCGCCAACTTCTGCGACAGCGAAAGCCCCGATATTTCCGCCCTGTTAGTCCAATTTAATTTCGTAAAATTAGCCACAC
>NZ_BBRU01000573.1:0-2545 GCF_001431085.1 Candidatus Symbiothrix dinenymphae | reverse complement strand
GTATTAGATAAATTTTGAAAAAACGAAATTTTTAGCGTTACAACTCCAACGAAGAGTAAAACTATTGCTACCCAAAATAACCACTTAAATTTAACTTGTAATTTTTTTGTATTGGAAGTCAGTTTACTTATTATGTTCTCTCTATTTTGATATTCTGTCTGGTTTAACACGACATCTTTACAACTTTGAATAAATTTAGTATTTGTATCCATTGCATAAAATATTAACAAGATAGAAAGAACACATAGAATATTAAAAACTATTGCTATTATCAGCGGACTATTCCCATTCATAAAAGCCTCTATTTCTATTCCTGAAATAATACCAACAAAAAATCCCAAAATAGTATTATCCAATTTTTTATAGATATTATAATTCTCTGTAAGCATTAATATTTTTTGTCCTTCTTTCATGTGATTATATTTTTACAGTTAGAACATTGGTTTATAAACTCAGATTGTTTATTATTGTCTATTTCGTTGGTATTCTCTGCAAAAGTGGTTAAAATCGAAATTATACTATCGTTATATAGGGTGTAATTGTTTTTAATATCATCTAAAGTTTGGTCGATCTGATTATTTCGATTTCGTATTGATTTATGTTTGATTTTTTCAATTAAACGCAAAATAGGATTTGCCTTATCTACAAAATGTTTAACGCTATTTTGAAAATTAGAATCCGTTAATTGTTTTAAACGCAAAGTTAATTTATTTCTGTCGTTAATTTTATCAATTTCATCAAGAATGCTATTTATTTCATTTGCTGATTTTAAATGAGTTAAAATCATACAAGGTTTTGTTGGATATTCTTTAGAAATAAAATCTTGATAAAATTTTAGACCTGATATAGTTACCGTTCGTTCATCTACATTTTCAAGTTGATAATCAACAATAAAAGCAGTAATATTATCAGAAAATGTACTAAGAGCGTCTTTTACTGCTTTTTCTGCATTATTTTTTTGAGGATTCTTGTTATTAATAGAATCTCGCACATTATTAATAAACGAATTATCTGTACTTTGATTTTCAGGATAAAAATCATAACGAGATGATAGCAAATTTTTGATTTTATCAATGTCTGTTATATCGTCTTCAATAATTACAATATATGGCTTCATTTCATTTGATTTTTTAGGGGAATCATTACTTTAAATATATTTGTTTCAGATATTTTATCTTCTTTGAGTTCCTTTAACCCATTATGTTTCAATAAGACTTGTTTTAATAGATTTAATCCGTGCACATTACCTCTTAATTCATGCTCATTGTGCGGATAGTAGTGATTATTTTCTACTATCAAATATAAAATATCATCTGCCAACTCTGTTTTTAAGGTAATTATTAGCGGAATATTATTATTAACGATTTTATTATCAAAACTTTTTTCAATCACATGTTTTTTTATATTATAAAGTAATTCAAAAACAAGTTCTGTGCAAAAACCTTTGGGAAAAGATACTATTTCTCTCAAATCTGTGTAGCTAATATTAATTGCATTAAAAACTATATGTTTATCACATTGTTCTTTTGTAATACTCTTATTATTAGCAATTTGCAAGTTAAATATTTTGTCATATGCTCTTTTGAACATATTCACTATATTTATAATTCCAATTTTTTCATCTTCTATTTCTTCTTTTGGTAAATGTAAAGTAGATAATAACCAAACTTTATTAATTAAATAATCAAAGAAATATTCTAAAGAATTAATATAATTAGGTTTTTCTTTTAATTTTCTGATATTTAATTCTTTAGAATTATAATAATCGTCTATTCCGTGGTTTAAAGTAAGAGTATAATCCGCTTTTTCCTTTTCAAGTACCCATTGTGAAAATTCATCATTTTTGTGGTGCTTTCGTATAAATGCGCTCATATCTTTTCGCAATAGCATCAAAAGTTGTTTTGGAAGGATTTCATTCGCTACTTCCTTTTTGCTACTATAAAAGCCCAATAAGCCTTGTGTTATAAACTTTTCTTTCCCACTTTTCTTATTTTCTTTAAGTTCAGAAATGCGTATGAGGTATAGCCATTGAGTATCGGAGGGCATAAAGTCAAGATTAACTTCTTTATCGTTGTAGATATTTTTCCATTGTTTTTGTTCATCTTCCCATTGATATTCTGCTGTGGTTTCACAAGCGATACATTGCGTATCATCTGTACCGTTGAGAAATTTTATAAACTCAGGAAATTTGTATAAATCCTTATCCGGACTTTCGCTTAATTGTTTCAATTCATTTTTTTTACCCTCTATGTCTGGACTATTTTGCTCTAATTTTTTGATTTCTTCTTCGATTTCTTTAACCTCATATTTATGATTAATATAGTATTTTTTGAATTCATTTAAAATATCACTCTGTTGATATTGTACATGAGGTATTTCTTGTCCATCGGTAAAAATAAAAAATGCTTGTACGTTTTTTTCTGGGAAAAGTTTATAACACAAGGCTTATTGGGCTTTTATAGTAGCAAAAAGGAAGTAGCGAATGAAATCCTTCCAAAACAACTTTTGATGCTATTGCGAAAAGATATGAGCGCATTTATACGAA
>NZ_BBRU01000572.1:0-2554 GCF_001431085.1 Candidatus Symbiothrix dinenymphae | reverse complement strand
GGAGTTGCCTCCGCCGACGGTGAATGTTTACATCGAAAATTCAGGCAGTATGGATGGCTATGTAAGGGGGATGACCGATATGGAAAAAGCGGTCTATGGCTATTTGAGTGACATGAAACTGGCGGATGCTGTGGATACGTTGAATTTGTTCTATATCAACAGCAAAATAATTCGCTATGCTTCCAATGCTGATTTAGATGGGATTTCGAACTTTATCGAAAAACTTAATCCCGCATCTTTTGTGCTGAGAGGTGGTTATCGGGGTGTATCTGATATTTCGGATGTTATCAAAGCTGTTTTAGCAAAAACGGAACCCAATCACGTATCTATTCTTGTGACCGACGGTATTTTTTCGCCGGAAAGAGGAAAAAACGCGGATGATTATTTGGAAAAACAAGAAATAGGACTTAAAAATAGCTTCAAAGACTATCTGAAATATGTGAACGATAATGCGGCTATCGTGGTCTATCAATTAAATTCGGGATTTAAAGGCAAATATTTTTATTTTGTCAAAAATAAAAATGCCGACAATATTGCCAATATTGAGGAAGATGCTGAAGATGATGTTAATATAAAAGCAAAAGCTAAAAAGAAAAAAAGAAAATCCAAACCTAAACGCGAAAATTTGGGTAGGGAAGCCGTAATGAACTATGTGGGAGACCGTCCGTTCTATATTTGGCTGATTGGTGATGCCGATTATCTGACCGGTATTCGCACAAAAGTGCCGGAACACACCGTTAAAGGCAGCGGTGTTCTCAACATGCTTTCACTCATACCTGGCGATAGAAAGGTGTCGTACGCCATACAGGATGGCTCCGGAAGGTTTGAATGGGGCAATGAAACAACCATTCGTAACTGGAAAAAAAATAACAAGGGACGTAATTTGGATGTTTCCCAATTTTCCATCAATGTTGACTTTTCGTATCTCCTGTTGGATGACGACTATTTGACAGATGCCGGTAACTATTTGTTGAGCGATGATGATTTTCACTTGACAGTCTCCAAAGCCGCCATCGGTGGTTACTCACATGTGTTAACCGTGTCTTCGGCGCATGTAAAAAAAGGTCCGGTCTCCATTAAACTCAAAATGGCAGTGCCGGAATGGGTGGAAGAGATGACCGAAGATGAAGGTTCCAATCCCGCAGCAGGTAAAACGTATGGATTTAAATATCAAATTCAGGGCGCTTATGAGGGATTTACCTTTGGGGAGAAAGATTTTTACACAGAAATAAAAATAAACATCATTTAAATAGAGAGTAATATGACTGACGTTTTAGGAGTAATTTACAGTTTGTTGTGCCCATTGTTTGACTACAATTTGGGAGATTATTTGTGGGGCTATGATTGTGATGCGCAGGCATACATCAACGTAAATCTTTTCAACCAGATAGGTTTGATAGCTATCGGCGTTTCGCTGGTATTCGTATTGGTCTATTACTATGCCCTCCAACGTTTTAAGAGCTGGTGGACGTGGCTCATCATGCTGTTTGCCACCGGAAGTATCAATCTGCTCATTGGTTATGGTTGGACTGTTTCAAGCATCAACAGCGGCCTGATTGGAGATTGCCTGATGTATGTAAAAGACGAAGAAGGACAAGTAGTGTCGCAACTGATTCAATCATCCAACTGCTGGGCGTTTGGATGTGCCAACGCCATCATAGCAGCAGTATTTCTCATCCTGTTTACACTCTGTTTCCGATGGTGGAGCCCCACCCAATGGGAAGAAACTGAAGAGTGACTAATTAAATGAAACTGTATCACGGTAGCAGTCAGATTGTTGATAATCCCCTAATCATACCACCTAATCGAGGTTTGGATTTTGGAGGTGGGTTTTACACCACCACGAATATTGGTCAGGCACGCGATTTTGCGCGGCGTATTGTGATTCAAAGGAAAATTCAAGGGGAAAATATTGCCGGTGTTGTCAACGAATACGAATTTGATGCAGGTGATTTGCGCGCTTTGGAATTTAATGCTCCTGATGAGTCTTGGTTTAATTTTGTATTATCCAATCGAGCGAATAAAGATATTGATGCTACCGGTAGTAAATTTGATATTGTGGTTGGTCCTGTTGCTAATGATAAAGTTTACCGAGTGTTCAACAAATATTCCGAACGCGAAATCACGCGAGAAGAGGCTTTAAAACAGCTCAAAATTAGTGAGTTGTATAATCAAGTTGTGTTCAAGAATGAAAAATCATTAAAAAATCTGCATTTTGTCACCTCTAATCGCGTGGATGATTTTGACATTGCAATTGATTATACGTCACCACTTTATCCAATTATTCAAGAACTGATTGCAACTATCGCAAGCAATTATAATTTGAACGAGCTCGCAGCAGCCGAACAGTTATATAACTCAAAATTATATGCTCAACTCGAAGTTGAGACAACAAAAATTTGGCATTTGAGCATACCTGCGCTGATGAATTTATTTATTAACGAGCATAATACAGGCAAACTAAATTTGGAGGAAATCGTATGAGCAAGCGAGGCGAATATTTTATCTATATTTTAGAACAATACAAGCGTAGCAAAGCCATTAGCGGCAAAGT
>NZ_BBRU01000571.1:0-2638 GCF_001431085.1 Candidatus Symbiothrix dinenymphae | reverse complement strand
TCTATCAGGCCTCCACATCCGAATTGTATGGCTTGGTGCAGGAAATTCCGCAGCGGGAAGCGACCCCGTTTTACCCCCGAAGTCCGTATGCCGTGGCGAAAATGTATGCCTATTGGATTACGGTCAACTACCGCGAGGCTTACGATATGTTTGCCTGCAACGGCATTTTGTTTAACCACGAATCACCCTTGCGTGGCGAAACGTTTGTGACCCGCAAAGTGACCCGCGCCCTGTCGCGCATTGCGTTGGGCATTCAGAAAGAGGTTTATATGGGCAATCTCTCCAGCAAACGCGACTGGGGACATGCCAAAGACTACATCAAAGCCATGTATCTGATTCTCCAACAGGAAAAGCCGGACGATTATGTGATTGCAACGGGCGTGACAACAACAATCCGCGATTTTATTGCCAAAGCATTCAAAGAAATTGGCGTGACAATCACTTTTCATGGCGAAGGTGCCAGCGAAGTGGGCAAAATCACAAGCATCGACACGACAGTATTCACACAGAAAATTGGCGCAGAATATCTGGCAGCCATCCAAAAACGAGTTGGCGAAGAGGTAGTGAAAGTGGACCCCAAATATTTCCGCCCCACCGAAGTAGAACTGCTGATTGGCGATGCCACAAAAGCCCGCACAAAGCTGTCGTGGGAGCCGCAATACACACTGGACACGCTGATTGAAGACATGATGACCGGCGATGTGAAGGAAATGAAGAAAGAGGCATATTTGAGAGCGGGAGGCTATCGGATTTTGAATTATTTTGAATGAAAACAGAAAATTTGTTGTATCTTTGTCGCGTAAATAAGTGAAAAATTTAATTTAAATTTTAAAGTTATGAATACTCAAACATTGTATGAAGAAGATTTAGATGATAAAATCTTTCTTCAATTATGGAACGAGGGGCGAATAGAAGAAGCTATTGCCACTCGCAATTGGATGACACTCGAAGAATGTCGCCGCTCTTGTCATGAGGCAATTGACGAAGCTCGGCAAATTTTAGCAGAAAGAAATGCAGTTGCTTGTTGATGACCATGTTCGTAATAGAATCAGACAATTCTATTATAATGCAACTTTGAAATACCCCAATACCTATTTTCCGGACAATGCAGATAGGGATATTGATAAGGTGCTTGCAGAGTTGCCCAAAGTTGGTACGCCGCAACTTCAACACAGAAATTATTGCATTATTCAACGATGGAAAAATTATTTAGTTGATTATTCTAAGGCAACAAATTGGTATTTTGCCTATCGAAAATTTACAAATGGGGGCACTACAATATATGTTATGGATGCGGAAAATGCAAGAAATATGAGCGATTTAGCAATAATTCATTTATGAAAACAACAACATTAAACACAGAGAGCAAGACAATTTTGGCGGATTTGCAAACGCCGGTGAGCATCTATTTGAAGGTGCGCGACGTGTTTCCGGAGTCGGTGTTGCTGGAATCTTCGGATTATCACGGCAATGAAAATTCGGTGTCGTTCATCGGGCTTAATCCGATGGCGCGGTTTGAGGTCAAAAACGGCGCCGTGAGGCTGCAATATCCTGATGGGCAGGTGGTTGAAAAGACGGTGCCTGCGGATGCGATTGTCGATGAATTGCACCAATTTGTGCATTCGTTTGAAGTCGGAGAGATTGCGAGGCAAGCCCGCAATGACAATTCGTACAACGGTTTTTTCGGCTACACGTCTTACAATGCCGTGAAATATTTTGACACCATCGACCCCGATACGGCGGATTTCGGCGCGAGCAATATTCCCGATATGATTTACATTCTGTATCGCTACACCATTGTGGTCAATCATTTTCGCAACGAATTGACGGTGATTGAGAATAAAATCGGCGATGAAAAGAGCCAAATGGACGATGTGCTGGCGTTGCTGAACAACCGCAACTATGCCTCCTACAATTTTGGGCGGGCGGGCGAAGAAACATCCACCGTCACCGATGAGCAGTATAAGGAGATGGTGCGACAGGGCGTGAAACACTGCAAACGCGGCGATGTGTTCCAAATCGTGCTCTCGCGCTGTTTTTCGCAGCCTTTCGCGGGCGATGATTTCAAGGTGTATCGCGCGTTGCGTTCCATCAACCCATCGCCGTACCTGTTTTATTTCGATTTTGGGTCGTTCCGCATCTTTGGCTCCAGCCCCGAAACGCATTGCGGCATTTCCAAAGGGCAGGCGTATATCGACCCCATCGCGGGCACTTTCCGTCGCACGGGCGATGACGAAAAAGACAAACAACTGGCGCAAGCACTGCTTGAAGACCCGAAAGAAAACGCCGAGCATGTGATGCTGGTAGATTTGGCGCGCAACGATTTGAGCAAAAACACCGAAAACGTGCACGTAGATTTCTACAAGGAAGTGCAATTTTACTCGCACGTCATCCATCTCGTGTCGCGCGTGGTGGGCGAAGTGCAACCGGACACCAACACCATCCAGATTTATGCCGACACCTTCCCCGCCGGAACGCTCTCCGGCGCACCAAAAATGCGGGCGATGGAACTCATCCGCGACATTGAGCCGCACAACCGCGGTGCCTACGGCGGCTGCATCGGCCACATCGGCTTAAAATGGGGCCCCCACCAAGCCCCCACCCCCCCCCCCCTCCCTCCGCAAAAAAACCACCTCTC
>NZ_BBRU01000569.1:0-2817 GCF_001431085.1 Candidatus Symbiothrix dinenymphae | reverse complement strand
TTGTGTCCAATCCCAATTATTCTCAATCCACAGCCCCTTAAACAAGGCTTTGTTGCCCTTAAAAATGGCTTCCATTGTGCTCACCAGCAGCGACTTCCCAAATCGCCGCGGGCGCGACAAGAAAAAAACTCTGCCCGATGTGATAAGGCGGTGTATATCCTCCGTCTTATCAACATACAAGCAATCATCTCTGCGCAAATTCGCAAACGACTGTATTCCGATAGGTAAATTTTGCATAATCTTTTAATTTGCCGCAAAGTTACACATTTTTTGCTTACCTCCGCCCAAAATCGTCATACAAAGTCTGCAAAATCGCTTGACTGCGCTGTGCGCGCTCAACAGACGCAGCTGGTTGCTGCAATATCCACGTGTCGGCATTGTTGTCATAGACGGAAACGCCTGTGCTGTCCCTAAATCCGAAGCCATTGTTGAACGTGAAAAAGGCGAATGGGTAGGTGTAGGAGGTGCTGCACACGTCGCGGCTCCATTCAAAATCAGCGTGCGGCAAATTTAGTTGGGCAAGCAAAGTTGCCGCTAAATCACTCTGATTGAGTAATTTATCTATCACAATCGGTTCGCTCACCGCGCCGCCAATCCACAGCATCGGTGTGTGGAAAAAGTCCGGGTCGCGCGGTGTCACCGTTGCCGGATAGCAAAAGCCGTGGTCGGGGATGATGATAATCAGCAGGTTGTCCCAAGCGAGGGTGGCTTTCAGTTTGTCAACAAACTTGCCCAAACAGTCGTCCGTGTAGGCAAAGGCATTGGGAATTGCCTCTTTCAGACGGCTGTAAGGCACTTCAAAAGGCTCGTGGCTACTCAAAGTCAAAAATCCGGTGTGCCAGGGGGCATCGGTTCGCTGCTGAATGGCTTGCTCCAGATGCTCAAACGTGACCGCATCGAAAATGCCCCACTTGCTTTGCTTGTCTTTGCGGCTAAAATCGGCATCGGAGGTGAGTTTTTGATAGCCCGTGCTGCGCAAATAGCTCTGCATATTGGTGAAATTGATGTCGCCGCCGTACAAGAAATCGGTCGCGTAGCCCACTGTCGCCAAACTTTTGGCGATGGACGGCAACATGCGACTTTTCGCCGGCTTTTTCATCACGGACAGGGTCGGAAAGGCGGGATAGCCACTCAACGCAGCCAACGTGCCGCGGTCGGTGCGAAACGAGTTGGAATAATAGTTTGAAAAATAGACCCCTTCGTTCGCCAATTTGTTGAACTGCGGCGTGATGGTGGAATCGCCGCCAATTGCCTCAATGAAATTGCCGCCCAGCCCCTCCCAGAGGATGATGAGAACATTCGGGCGGGTGGTTTTGAGCAAGTGCACGGCTGTTTCGCCGCCTTGTGGATGGGGGTGAGGGTACAGGTTTTCAAACGTGGCGGCGCGCTCCGCTTCGGGCAAAAAGTCGAACTGCTCGGCATAATTTTCCGATGTCCCCACCGAATAGAAAAAACTCGCATTGGGATTGACTGCCGAATGATTAAGAAACTGATTATCACTGAAATACGCCCGCCCGATATTGGACGTAGATTCCGTAACGCCGCCACGAATGCAGAGAAACAACAAGCCACCCAACAAAATCACCCCAATAGTCCCCAAGCATCTATTGCGCATCGGCAAAAAAGAACTGTCATTGCGGGCTTGACCCGCAATACATGTCGGCGTAACCCGCATCAGCACCCAATAGAGGGCAACCGCACAAACAACAAGCACCAACACCCGCACCAAAAGAAACCACACAGATATGCTGGCAGCCATATTTGAGGGCGAATCCATATAAAAAAGCACCGTTGCATCCAATTTGAAATTCCAAAACGCATACAGCGACGTGTCCACCACAAAAGCCAAAGCAGTCAGAAAAGCAATCACCACATACCAGGCAGGCAAAATTTTCCGCAGACTGATTCGGGGCAACCAAACGCTCACCAGCACCACCAACCAAGGAAGAATCAGCAAATAAGCCGCAACGGTACTATCCAATTTCAACCCATGCAGCATCACCAACAGGTAATCGCCAACCCCACAACCTTTGGAAAGAGTATGATTGTAGAGCATAAACAGCGGCTTTTGCAACACAAAATTGCCCAAAAGCACCCCAAAAACCGCTAACAAATATGTAATTCGCTTTATCATTTTTTTTGATGCCGCATACTGATGATTTTTATTCCGCCTGCATGAACTTTCAAGCGTATCTGTCCGCCGTCCGAAGTGAACGCATCGCCGTCCACATGGATATTCCGTATCGCCCCTTCAATGACCGCCTCCTTGCACTGAATTTCCTCATAATAAGTCAGTTGCGACAAATTGAGCCGCATCACCGACCGCAGCAAAAAACCGATTCCGGCAAAGGGCGGGCGACGCACAATGCAAATGCTCACCAAGCCGCTTTTTAACGACACATGGGGCGCAATGTGCACATTATTACCATATTGACTGCTGTTTGCAAAACTGAGAATAAATCCCGTTTTCGTGAGCGTTTTGCCATCGCACGTGATGCGATACTCCTTTTCCTTGTAGTGAAAAATCACTCTGACGACCGCAAGAATGTAGGAAAGCACCCCCCGCATCTTAAACTTTTTGAACTCATGGGCAACCTCAGCATCGAAGCCTACACCACTCACAGTCAGGAAGTTATGCCCATCCATCTCCACCATGTCGATGTACGCATAATTGGTTGTAAGCATCTGTCGCAACGCCTTTTTCACGCAAAGGGAATACTTGACATGGCGGGCAAAACCATTGCCGCTACCCACAGGGACAACGCCAAAAGCACTCCGGCTACCAAAAAGAGCCGTCCCCACCTCGTTCACCGTGCC
>NZ_BBRU01000568.1:0-2847 GCF_001431085.1 Candidatus Symbiothrix dinenymphae | reverse complement strand
TTTTGCATCGTTTGTGTCGGTTAGGGAAGCCTCCCCGTCCACTGATACAGCACCCCCGGGCAGTGGTCTCTGTTTTTCATTCACGACTCCCCCCCGTACCAATATATCTTGTGCGACCGCCTCGACCACCTCGTCCTGCGCTAAAGCAGGAATCCCCACTCCGATGCACAACATTATGATGCACAACTTAACCTTCATTCTACCACCACTTTAAGTGTTTCCTTCCCTACTCTCACAAAATAGATTCCCTTTATGGATGGCATTGGTATTTGCGTTTGTATGGGATGTGTATCAACACCGCGACCGTTGAAATCGTATATTTTCAGGCTTTTTACCTCTTCGGGGATGCCTTCGATGGTGATGGTATTGCCGCCGGACACCGGATTGGGATATACATGCAAGGGGGGAGCGGATGCGGCGGTTGTTGGACGCAACGATATGCTCGTGAACGGGGTACATACGGTATCTTCTTCGGCAGTGATGAGAACGACTTTGTATTCAAAGGATGTATCCAATGTGTCGGTAAAATGATTGGGACCCGCCGAATAGACAAATTCGGTAGAAAACAAACTATCCGTTTCAGTGGTACCTTTAACCCTTTTGAACCATTCGCAGGACACAAAATCGTAACCGAGGTCGCCATTTACAATTAGCAAGTTGTTATATTTCATGGACACGATGATGTCAAAGGGAACTGTATCCGATGAATGAAGCGGCAGTTCAGGAGTAGGAGGCGGTGGTGGTGGCGGTATCGCCTTGAACGTTACACGGATATAATGAGTAGTATTGTTACTGCTTTGCAAATTTCTGAATGTGTAACTGCCTGTTACACTGTCGGTTGAAATGTAGTTGATGGATGTATTCACGTTATCAATAAAAAGGTTTTCAATGAGGGAATCCTCATTCGCAGTAAACGTAAATAATAGGCTCTCGTTCCCGTATTGCACAATGTCGCTCTCCGGCGAAATACTGCCTCCATATCCTGCCGAAGCGGAGATGTAGTAGGTATTAATTTCCCAAATAGCATACAATTCTGAGTGACTATCAATTACGAAGTCTGGCTTATCTGCTTCATAATGCGTACCTGAGCCATCGGCGTTTGTATTCCAATGGTCAAGATGATAACCTGTCGGGCTGGAGAATATATTGGAAGGAGGCAGTTGTAATGCAATACCGTGAGTTTTTATCCGTACCGAGTCTGTGCCACTACCGTCATTGGAATGAAAGATAATATTGTAGGGGTTTCCCTCAAAATATATTTTCAATTCGGTGTCACCTGTTACCATAAGTGCTGTATTATCAATCTCAATCTCATCCTCGCTATCTTCTAAAACTAAAGTCCATTTCAAAAAATGATAGCCCGGGAGCGGGATTGTATCAAAATAGTCTGAAATCGTATAAGGACCTCCATATCCAAATTTTCGGGTGCGTGGAAACACTGTTCCCATACCGCTCGCGGCGAGTCCTACACGAACATTGAATGAATCAACTGCAAAATGCGCCACTATTTTCAGTACGGTGTCCGCCGCCGGCATCGTAAATTCCGTAATTGTTGAATCGCTCCCCTCAAATGTCCATTTATCAAAATGATGATTTGTTGCAGGGATTGTATCAAAATACACCGAAATTGGATAAGTATACCCCGCATTCGGTATAAATCGCTCAAAGTTTGGAGTTACAGTTCCCATACTCGAATCGTTGCTTGCGGCTCGAACAATGGTTTTCTTAAATTCAGGAAATCCATCATTGATAGAACCCGCTTCAGACAATCTCCAAACATGCTCAAAGTCCCAACTGAACAATTTTCCGACTGGAGATATCTTATTCTGATACGTTGATGAAGCTTTGAAAAATGTAATTGACTTATCTGCACCTTCGTTACTATCCTCACATTCAGCGCAACTTTTAGAGCTTCCATTAACCAATATGGAACTTAACGCATAAGAACCCTGCACTATGCCTGACACTTCTGTATATCCAATTCGGTGTGCCGTCTTTTTAACACCGGTCGCTGTGACGGTTTCATTGGCGGCAAAACACAAGGATATACCGGCATCCGTGCGACCGCAAATGCCACCGGCATAAGATTCAAAACCGGGCTCCGTTGAAAGACCAAAATAAATCTCCGAAGAAGAAACAATGTTGCCTGTATTATAGCAATTAGAAATAAGACCATCATCCAGCATCAGACCACAAATTCCGCCGGAAAAAGAGCGATAAATCTTATTTCCTTCAACAGAAGATGATGAAAAAATGCTATCGGTATTATAGCAATCAAGGATGTACGTCCCGTTTTCGGCTAAGCCACAAATTCCGCCGACACAAGAACTACCGTCAGACTCAGAGAAAACGCTACTCTTATTATAGCAATTAAATATACTATCCCGCTCTGCTCTGCCGCAAATGCCGCCGGATGACAAATTATACGTAGCCTCCAAAGAAGCCTGCACTCTGCCACTTACGCCTAAATTTTTGATGATGGCACCACGAGCAAAGCCAAACACCCCGACATACATATCCGATGTGGCAGAGGTGTAACTTGCATCAATGTTGACTGCCACCTCATAGCCCCCACCATCAAATGTACCCTGAAAAGGATTTGCGAAATTACCGATTACAGTCCGAATAGTGTCTTCTTCGCCTGTTAAATCCCGCGTTAACAGGAAATATGTGCCGGCATAACCGGTTCCGCTGTTCACCGTTGCCGCCAAAGCCTCCATATCGGCTCGGGATGATATGCGATAAGGGTCGCCCGCTCTGCCGGAGCCACCGCTATATGCCTGCACCACAGCCGTGTTGCAGACAAACAATGCTATTGCGATTGATGTGAAGAATCTGTTCATATAT
>NZ_BBRU01000567.1:0-22564 GCF_001431085.1 Candidatus Symbiothrix dinenymphae | reverse complement strand
CTTTGCGTTCATCAGCCAACATTTGGGCATGGATAGGGGTATACTTGCGCGTGCCTTTATTGCGCTCAATCTCCCTGTAAACTGTACTGGCAGAGACATTTACAATCTCTGCAATCTTCTCTTTCGGCAGCAATTCAGCCAGTAAAAAATAATCACGCGCATTCGATCCGCTTCCAGCCAGCAGACAAAGCTACCGCCCTCTCGTCAAGTTATGCGAAAGCAGAAGAGTTGATAGCATGTCTTACATTAGTGTCTATGTTGTTTATTTATTGTGTTTTATGCATTTCACGTCTTGAATTCGGGAGCAAGACATCTCCGCGACGGTTTTTATGCCGTAATCGATTGATATTATGATGGTTGCGGCGTGATTAGAGAGCCATCGTATGGGCTAACAAAAATCATGTAGGCGACCAGATTTTGCCAAATGTTGCGGATTGTTTCTTTTGAGTGCTCTTTGAGCATCTCTACGACCACACTGCTGTGTTCAACGAATTGATTTATCGCGTGATTATTTTTTACTGGCTGAATTGCTGATTAGACATTGCAAAAACCATAACTACATTAAAAATCAAATTGCCAATCAGTAATGAAACGATGACAAAAACAATGTTGCTAACCTCAAGACACAAGGCTATCGCCAAACTTTTTGACGAAAATTTTTGGAAATCTGTTTAGGGTGACGCATTGTCAAAGTCAGGAACAAAGGACAATCGCAAGCAATATGCTTGGGATAGTGCGGATATTGACGAAAGCATAGAACAGACACTACAATTTTTATCAAAAGGCAACAAGGAAAAGGCTATAGAGCAGTTAAAAGTGACTTTCCAAAAACTTGCTGAAATTGCGGATGTTAATTCAAAATGGATAACTGTTACAGTTACATCCTGCTCTTTTCATAAAACTGTTCAAAGGTAATTTCTTCTTTCATAAGCCTGTCGTAAGGTGTGTTTGATGGCATCTCAACATCCTTTACAATGATGTCATCTCCTGCTTGGATTGGCGGCAAACTGCCGATGGCTTGTTTCACTGTTATGAAATTAGGCAGGTTTTTATCTTCATCAGAAAATAATGGTATCGGTTGGGGGATTGCACATTTTTTCAAAGAGCCAATGATTACAACGCGCCTGCGTCGTTGAGGTACTCCGAAATCTTCTGCATTTAGGCGGATTGGGGCATTCACATGGTAGCCTATTTCGCTAAATGATTCGATTATTTCTTTTACGGCTGCACCATCGCGCATAGAGAGAATCCCCAGCACGTTTTCTAATACAAAAAATTCAGGTTGAATGGTTTTGACAACTTCGACAAATTCTTTGAAAAGTTGGTTGCGGTTATCGTTAGGGTCGCGCCAGCCTGCGGTTGAAAATCCTTGGCAGGGTGGTCCGCCAACGACCACTCCGATTTTCTTGTTTTGGGCAGTATCGATAATTTTCTGCTTTATGTCGGGCGAAGTTATATCTCCTAAAATGAAATTTTTGGGGTCTGCGTATTGACTGTGATTGAATTTGTAGGTTTCAAAATAGTTTTTTTCAATCTCGCTTGCAGAAACTAATTGGAAGCCATTCATTACAAATCCTTCGGAAATTCCACCGGCACCGGAAAACAAATCAATAAACGTCAGATTTTCTAAATGAGGTTTTATCAAACTCGAAATCAAGCGAGCTAACAGTGGCGGAACAGCATTACCAATTTGTTTGTATTGTGAGGTTTTTGTACCTTTGAAAATGAATGAATCTCGGAATGACTGCAAGCGGGCAGCCTCTCGGTTTGAAAGTACCCGGTCTTGTTTTGGATGCAGATTGCAGCCGTTTCCCAAGCGATTAAAATAGGTTGTAATGGTGTAACTTGGCTTATCGTAAATCAGCCGCCCGTAATAGGTGGTTCGTCCGCCCGATTTGCGAATTTGTACAAGTCGTTGGGATGGTATGCTTTCGGGGATGTTTTGCCAATTGCCACCTTCGGGAATGTGTTTTACCATTTCCCATTCCAATGCGCTAAATCCGGCTGCGATGTGATTGTATAATTTCATTTCTGTAGAATAAATTGTAATTCATCTTTTTCTAATCCGTAAATATTGCCGATGTATTCGTCTAATTCCCTTTGTGACTGATATTTGTAATTTTCATCTATCAGTTGTAAATCCGCAATAGGCAATTCGTCTAACTCGTAATTGTTAATGTGGTTGTTGGTACTCGTAATTTTAAATCGCCAATTTAACAGGCTGCTATTGAGGATGAGATTAAGTTTTGACAATATATTTTCATCGCCGGACAAATAATTACACGAGTTTCCCAAAATATCTGTTTCGTTGCAGAAAACAAATTTAAGCCGTCTTTTAAGCCCTGCGTTTGATATTTGCTGACAAACTAACCGCTTCCTTTTAAAATCATTTTTGATAAAATCACCTGATTTAGCCTGTATAAAGGCTTCTGAAACAAATTCATCGTTTATATCTTTTATGCCGCTTTCGCTAATCATATTGCCGCGCACCAAGCGGAATGACGTTTTTTGTGTGGTAATATAGTCTTTGAAAAGGGTTAAATCTAATTCACCGCGCCGATTTCGTACCATAGGAATATTTTTAAGTTTCTTCTTTTCTGACACTTTTTTCAAAATCGACCATTCAACCTGAGTAATAAAGGGGATTTCCATTTGTTCGGGAAATAATTGTTTAACCAACTCTAAATCAACGGTAAATTTACTGTTGGCATCTTCCACTTCGATTGTGTTGGTAGTCCCTGATTTTTGCAAATAGAAGATGTTGGTTGCTTGGGTCACATTTTCAAACAGTTGTTCCTTTTCTGCAAAGTATTTAATTTTCCTAAGATTATGCGACAATAGCAAGTGCTTCCGTAATTTTGTGGCTGAAATGTCGGCAAATAGTGAAGATGGGCAGATAATTCCAATTTCACCGTTGGGCTTTAACATTGATAGTATTGCCTCAATGGAAAGTTGGTAGTAGTTGAGCATTCCCTCAACAGAGTAATGGTATAGCCCGGAATTTCTAAAATAGGCAACTTGATTTTGAATTTTTGCGGCTAAGTCCGCCTTGTCTTTATTGACTTTCAGCACCAAATAAGGAGGATTTGAAACAACAATATCAAATTTGCCATTTGTCAAGCCGCTTAAATCATCATTTTTGAGTGCGTTTTCTTCCGCAAACATACCATCACGCACAAGCGCATTGCGTAATATGATATTTTTTGAAATGATGTTGATATTTTCCTCTGTTATCTCGTTCAAAAAATCAATGGCTTTCAGGCGTGTAATATTGATTGCCGCAGGGTCAATGTCTATTGCGCGGATATGTTTCAAAATGACATCGTTCGCAACAATACCGTATTTTGAAATTAGGGTGTTCACAATATTTTCATAAAAACGCCCTGTGCCACACGCAAAATCCAAAATTGCAACGTTACTTAAATCAGAATTATGCCGGACATAATTTTCAATTGTCGTTTCAACAATTTCTTTTACGATATTAGATTTTGTGTAGACAGCACCTCTCTCTATTAGATTGTTTTTAGATTTTCCCCTAACAAATTTACCTTTTTGATATTCAAACTTTGAATTAAGAAAGGCAATATGGAGGTTTTCACAGAGTGTTGGAACTTCCTGAGCCGTAATATTTTCTATAATTGAAAAGTTGGTATGCCCGGCACACTCAAAATTATTCTGTAACACCTCTTTTGAAAATCCTCGTGCAGATAGGTAGGTATAAATCAAATCCAAAGTTAGT
Source organism: Candidatus Symbiothrix dinenymphae (assembly GCF_001431085.1). Taxonomy (NCBI): domain Bacteria; kingdom Pseudomonadati; phylum Bacteroidota; class Bacteroidia; order Bacteroidales; genus Candidatus Symbiothrix; species Candidatus Symbiothrix dinenymphae. The sequence continues at coordinate 18,825 of NZ_BBRU01000567.1, read as the reverse complement.
TTACTGTGGATATTGATTGCAATTCCACAATCGGTATCGCCAAGGTCGGCATTGACTTCGTTTAAAATCTCTTCGGTGGGCACATCCAACATGTCCCCAAGTTTGGTGGCATATTTAGAGTTGATTTCGTTTTGTATCAACTTTTCTTCGTAGGATAATAAATTTTGGAGATTCATAATGATTTATTTTTTTGATATTCAACAATACTATCTGAAACTATACTCAATACATCGTTGGGATAATCTTCTTCGCCAACAATGCCATAGACTTTGTCTGCCAACCACAATTTTAAGAGTTCTTCTTGGTCGGTTGCAAAAAGGTGGGCAAGTTTGATGACGTGTTCGCGTTTTGCGGTACGGTCGCCACGCTCTATCTTGCAATAGAGCGCATTGTCCATTTCAAGTTTGGCAGAAATTTGTCGTTGCAATAACTGTTTTTCTTCCCGCAGTTGTCGGATTCGTTCTGAAAACAACATATTTGTATATTTTAGACTTGACAATTTTTGGCAAATGTACGACTTTTTTTTGAATTGGCAAGGGGGGTTTTGGGGAAAGTTATCAACAAAAATAAACGAGCGTATCACATATGGTTCATACGACTGCCATGCACGTTGGCAAATTTGCATATCTATTTCAGATAGTCGTTGTGCCACGGGGACTTGTATCCTATGTTTTGTTGTTTGAGCATAAAATATTTCATTCTTTAAAATCAATAATCAAATCATATCTAACATAAAAAGATAATGATTGTTGTTGTATATCGAAATGTGAAATTAATTCTGGAATTATTGGAACAAATAATCTGTTTTTAGAAATTATAGTTGTTGTTGGAATACTTTTGCCTCCTGTCTGATTATCAGATAGTTTATTTTTTAATTCAATTTCATAATACAATGTAATACGAGAGGAAGCATGAGTAAAAATATAGAGTATTTTATGCATTCCCCAAATAATTTTAGTCGTATGAGGTTCCAAGAAAAAATCCAATTGTCTTGAAAATATTTTGTCAGATAAAGCCAAAAATGATGTAAAATTATTTAGTTGGGGATATTGACTCTCTGTCTTCAATATCTTTTTTGAAGTTTCATTTGAAAGAATTTTAATAGGAGGAATTGCCATTGTTGCATCGTTGCTAATATCATTTTTGTCTTTTGGCATAACAGATTGATTGATAATTGTTGACAATTCTTGTTCTACAGTTCCAATTTGATTTCTATCAACTATTTGGGTATGCGCCTTTTGTTGGTTCGAGGATATTTTCAGTATTTCCTTTAAATCTTTTTTCCCATCTACATAATCTTTCATAAGAGCCTCAATATCACCCATCTCTTCATATTCTATCGTATAAAGTTCTTTATTCTTTTGCAAAATGCGATATAAAGCATCCGCACCTTGTCTTGTAGAGGATGGAACAAATGGTGCTAACTTAGGATATAAATGATTACGAACAAAATCTTTTACAAAACCATCGAAAAGTCGTGCATCTTCTTTGTAGATTTTTAACACCTGTAAAATGTTACCTGATGTTTTAGAAAGATATATCACTACTATGTTGTTGTTAGAAGAAACTATATTTGGCACTTGATGACTAATATCGGCAAAAACAACTTTTGATTCTCCTATTAGATAATCATCTTTTAAAGTACCTATAATACGAAGAGTTAGTGCAAATTCAGCAGATGACAATTCTGAAGTAGAATATTCTTTTATAATGCTGGGGCTATCTGGAATTTGCGGTATTTGTTTTTGAAACAATATTTGTTGCTGAATACTCCGTCTTGGATTTTCCCCACTTAATATTAATAACGATGAGTTTTCATTAGCATATTGTTCTATAGTTTGGCTGTCTGAGCCGGTGTAATAATAAATATCTTTGTCACTAATTTTTGTTGCAACCGTATCAAAAGTTATTTGAGTGTTTGCAGGACGTATTTGTATTTTTATCTTTCCTGCCAAATCGTATCTTCCTTTACTATATATATATGATAGAAAATTTCTATTGGAATCGGCAATTTCATATTTTGATAATTCTTCTGCAATATTCTTCTCTATTATGGTTATTATTTTTGAAACAAATTCAATACTTTCTCGACTCAATGCTTCTCGCCCTGCTGTCGGCTGTAAAATTGAGAGATTAACAATACCGCCCAAGTTAAAATTAGAATTTACAGGGATTGCTGCAAGTCCAAAATTATTTCGAAGCCCATAAATTAAATTTTTCCCTTGCTCCAAATACATATCTCCTTGTACAACATTACTACCCAATGATAAATTATTAATATAAATGCGTACAGTTCCATTAGTATAATTTAGAATTTGCATATTCATGCTAAAGGTAGTATTTACATCAGATACATTTTTAGATACAGATATTATGTTTGAATTAGTTACTTCTGTTGCAATAATATTATATGCTTTTTGGCTAATTATTTTGCCATTTATTGTAACAGGAATTTTTAGATATTGAACATAAGGGGCTAAATATTGTATTGCAGATGATTCATTTAATACACAATCATCATCTAATGTTGCATAAATAATTGTCCCAGATTCTCTTTGTTCTTCTTTTGAGGTTATAGAAATACAATCTTCCGTTACAGACAAAGTCGATTTATCAGCATCTGATATAATTGTGTAATTTTCTCCCCAAAAATGTGTTTCAACTTTTAGATGCTTGCAAATTCCAAAATTTGCCATGGCTCCAATTCCAAAAGTTCCGACAACACCTGCTTTTCTTGCTTCTGCATTATTTTTTCCACTTGACCCCGCTTTCCAATAATTATTTGTTACTGTTTCTTTTGTCATTCCAATCCCATTATCAGAAATAGAAATTTGTTGTCCATTTAATGATATTGTTATTTGAGGTTCAAAAATAGAATCTTTTTGTTGCCTCATAAGAATAGCATCATAGGCATTTTGTACATTTTCCCGAAGTAATGCATAAGGAGAATCGTAAATATCGTTTGATAACAATTTTAATACCTTCTCTGCTTCTATTTGAAATTTTATTTTTTCTTCCATCATTTTATAATTTTAATTTTATTTGTTGAAACAATTGCTTTATTGAAGCATCTTGATTGTTCTTTATAAATGAGTTTCCTGCAATTTCTCTAATTTTTACTACTTCATTTAATTCGATGACAGCATTTATTAATAATATTGCTTCTTCATTGGTTTGCGGGTTCCTAAATTGTTCAAAAATTAAATTATAGTCTTGTTTCCGTTCTAAATAGTCAAGCAATATTTTTCTTACAAAAGAATTATTTGTGTCCAAATTCAACAGTTGCTTAATTCCCCATGAAATATCATTTCTTTTTTCGGTTTCTTCCATAATTGAATCCATAATATTTTCAATTGAGGGTTGGGGTGGAAGATTTAGTTTTGTCGTCCATGATGAATAAGAACTATCATCAATTCTTCCATCTCCCCATGATGGAATGTCGTACTCTGCAGACGACTTATCTTCTCTTGAATGTACTATTAGTTTGACACTATTATTATCAAAATCAAAACCGATTTCTATAATATTATATTGTCTTTTTGTTCCATTTGGGAGAGAATCATGATTCCCATATAGAGTACCAGCACTTAGAATTAACAATCTATCATTATCATCAAATACACTTTTATATTCGTGTGTTGCCTGACACATGTGATGATGCCCGTGTAGTCCTATTTGGATATGCTTATCAATCATACTTCTTAAAATTCTCTTATCCATATAGTTGTTTTCATGCGGTAGCCCAATCGTATTATGATGCCAAATACTAACTAATAAACGACCAAGGTTGTAGAATTTTTTCAATTCAGTAGATGCTCTGGATATGCAATCAGGATTAATCTCTCCAGAAAGATTAAGATGGTCATTATTATAACAACTATTGAACGCAACAAAAGTAATTCCAAATTGAGGAATATCATGTATTTGAAATTGTTCTTGGGGATTTATTGAATAGTTTCTTATGTTTTCGTAGAAAGTGTTATAGAATTCAGAGAACAGAGCAAATCTTTCATTATACCTATTAGCATCTTTAATTTCATAGAAACACAGTTCATTCCAAGACCATCTAATATTAGATTTCTTTAGGAAGAAATTTTTAACATTCTCTTTGATTGTGCTTTGTTTCTTTTCTTCATTACCGTCAAGAGTTACTCTATCCATGGACTCTTTAGAAGCAGTCCAATCTATATCATGATTGCCCGGAACAATAATTATTCGCGTCTTGTCATTATCTAAAAAATATTCGACAAGTTTATTTAAAAATTCGTTCACACAAGCATATTGTTTCTTAATCTCATCTTGACTACCTCCTTTTATTAAATCACCACTGACAACTATTATATGAGGTTTCTTTATGCTCCCTTTCAATGTGTAATTATCACAATCATCTATCAAAGATTGATATAGGTTGTCATAACTAATATCAGAGTCTTTATGTAAATCCGATATATGTAATATTGATATTTTATTAGGCATAACTATCTTATTATCAGTAATAATCTTTTAAGCAACTAACACTCTGTCAAACCATCCCGACCACGTTCTACTCCACATCACAACTATTGAACGTCCGCATATCGCAGTCAACCGCTGGTATTCGCTTGCAAAAGCGCACATCAAGCAGTACACGGACTTGATTCTGAATTGCTCCAAACAATCATTCCCAAAGTAGTGTGATTGAATTGTAGAAAAAGACATTTTTTTGTACTTCAGCATAATCATAACATTTCGCTGCAAAGGTACGCTTTTTTTTTCTAATTGCTATATGTTTTTCTATCATAGATTATTCTTTTTTTTATTCATCATGCGCAAAGTGAACAATCAACCCACTTTGAGCGAATTTACAAATATACTTTTGTGTTGTTTTGTCCGCGATTGTTAGTTGTTGGGCGATTTCCAAATAGTCTTTTCGTGAAAATCCCATCGGCAGGGCATCTAAAAATAGTTGCTTTGGGCTGGGGCGGGTAGCGGCAGCAATTTCCTGCGGGAGTTGTTGGTAAACTTGTGCGACTTGTCGCGGTGTTCCTGAAAGGAGAAATTTATGCGATAGGGAATTCCAAAGGACTGAATGGAACTTTTCCGGAAGGGATTATTAGCGGTATTCGCTATGTAGAAAACGCATTCATTTTCTGAAAGAAATCACGGCTGTAAGCCCTGCCGATAGGGATTTGGATTTTATCTGTGGTCACTTTTTCGCGATTGAACGACTTTATTCTTTGGATTGGGATGATGTAGGAGTTGTGGACGCGGATGAAGCGGGGTTCGGGGAGTAGTTTTTGGATGCTTTTCATGCTCATTGCGGGCATGTAGGTTGCTTCCGGGGTTATGATTTTGATGTAGTTGTCGCACGCCTCGATGTAGAGGATGGTGTTGAGGGGCAGTTGCACGGTTTGGTAGCGGCATTTGAATGACAGGATTTCATCGGGTGCGGTTTGTTGCGGTATCGCCTGTATTGAGGCGGAGCGGAGCCGCTCTTCCGCTTTGGTGTAGGCTTTCAGAAAACGCTCAAAATCAAACGGTTTCAGGAGATAATCCACCACGTCCAACTCAAAACCGGCGATGGCGTATTGCTCATAAGCCGTGGTGAAGATGACTAATGGCTTTTTGTTCAGCGACTTGGCTATTTGTATGCCGGACAAATCCGGCATCTGAATGTCCAGAAAAATCAAATCAGGCTCCATATTTTTGATGTAGCACAAGCCCTCCACCGAGTCGCTATAGGCTCCGAGCAGGTTGAGCGACGGCACTTGACTGCAATATTGGGTCAGCAGTTTCAACGCCAGCGGCTCGTCATCAATGGCAATGCAACGTATCATGAGGCTAAATTTATTTTAAGATGAACACTATAGGTCTGTCGGTTGCTTTCAATCGCCAGCGTATGGCGGTCGGGATAGGCAAGTTCCAGCCGTTTTTTGATGTTCTCCAAGCCGATGCCCGACGAACTCATAATGTCTTTTTGTCCCTGAAAGATGGCGTTTTCGATGGTAAATTCCAATGTGCCATCCGCCATTTCGATGTTCAGATGGATGAAGCAATCGACGTGGGCACTTATCCCGTATTTGAACGCATTTTCAACAAAGGGGATAAACACCAGCGGCATAATCTTCCAAAAACTGAAATCGCCCTTCATATTCACCTGTAAATCAAACTTTTCGGAAGCACGCAGACTTTGAAGATTCAGATATTCGTTGAGCATTTTGATTTCCTTTTCCAGCGGGATAAGATTTTTATCACTCTCGATGGTTACGAATCGCAGAAAATCGGACAGCGACAGGATGGCTTGGGGAGCTTTATCGTCCTTGCTGAGAGCCAGATAGTAGATACTGTTGAGGCTGTTGAACAAAAAATGCGGGTGAATTTGCGATTTGAGAAACGACAGTTCGGCTTCCACCTTGGAATTTTCCAATTCCGTGAGCCGCCGCTTTTCGTCGTACCACTGCGTGAGCACCTTCAGACCGCTGCTGATAGTGAATACAATCAGAAAATGCGTCAGGCGGGTGTATAACTTCAACTGCTGCATCACATCAACCTTCGGAAACGGCATCTCCGGTCGGTGGTGAGGCGACATCTCCGGTCGGTGAAACGGCATATCCGGTCGATGACGCGATAGTTCCGCAAAGAAATGTTGGGGCACAACCCACGTAATCACGAAGTAAAGTAGCAGACCGCCGAGCGAAAGCCCGATGAAAGCGAAGATTTTCTTCTTCGACAAAAAGTGAGGAACAAGCACATTCAGATTCAAATAAAAATAGGTGAGCAAAAACAGATTATCCAAAATGAAAAGCCCCGGATGCCGTGAAATCCGCGCCAACATATTCGTATCGTTGATAATCGGAGAGGCAATAAAGATAATCCACCCAACTGAATGCGCGAAAATCAAAATTGCCTTCTCTTTTGAAATCTGTAACATAATGCCTCTATTTCACTGTAAATGATTGACTTGTGCCGCCGGAATAGCTGCCGCCAACGTTGTAGCCGTTCACGGTGGTGCCGCCGGTGATTGTGCCGCCGCTATAAAATGAGTAGGACGTGCCTTTCGCGAACTGGGGCGATGAAAGGAGCATTATGAGCGAGTTGCCGCCGCCCATACCGCCCGGACCACCCATACCACCGCTTGAGGCTGTCGGAACTTGATAGAGCAAAATCCATTCGCCTGCTGCATTTTTAATGCCGAGTTGCGTGGATGCTGTCGCTGTAACCTTGACGAAGCCTTGCGTGGAGGTGGAGGATGGACCGCCGCCCATGGATTGCGAGCCAACGCCGATAATCGTGCCGCCGTTGATGATGAAGGTGTTGTTGTCGCAGTCGAGACCTTCTTCTGCGCCCTGTGCAATGATTGAGCCGCCTGTAATGGTGATGGTGCCGTTGCTGTCGATGGCATCGTTGCCGGTTGCCTTGCAGTAGAGGTTGCCGCCGGTGATTTGGATGTGCGTGGCGGCATTGATGCAATCGTCCACGGTGCGAATTTCGATGTTGCCTCCATTGATGGTCAGCGTGGCTTTGCTCTCCAATCCTTCGCCGCCGTCTGTTGTACCGTTCAGGCGAAGCGTGCCACTGTTGACAATCATATTGCCCGTGCTTTTGATAATTTTGGGGTTGGCATAATCGGAATTATCCTGTCCGCCTCCGCCGGGGCGACCTCCGCCGCCTGTTGAGCCTGTAACGAGAAACTTCGCGCCGGTGGTGCTTGCCGTGATAGTGAGCGCATCGTCGCTTGCGCCCGCCCTACCGATAGTCATTGTGCCGTCAGCCGAAATGCCTTTGCCGGCAGTGCCCGAACTGTTGCAGGTGATGGTGCCGCCCAAGAGCGAGATGTTGGCATCGCTTTTGATGCAAGCCGCCGAATAGGAATCTTTTGCGCCTGTTTCGTTGGTGTAAACTGCGCCGTCGCCTGCTGTCGCGATGTTGATTTCGCCGCCGGTGATTGTAATATCGCCGTCTGCGGACAATCCTCTGCCGCCGTTGGCTGCTTTGAGGCTGTTAATGGTGATGGTGCCGCTGCTGACGGTGATGGTGCCGTCGGCTTTGATGGCGGTGCAGTAGGAGGGGTCGTAGCCGCTGCCGATTGGTTCGAGTACGGCTGCGCCTGATGTTTCGAGCGTGATATTTCCGCCGGCTATTGCCACATCTGCCTTGCTGCTGATGCCTTTCGACTGTGCGCCTGCAATGTGCATCGTGATGTTGCCTGCGTTTACGCTCACGCCGGCGTCGCCTTTGATGCCTTTTACGTCCGCGGCGGTGGATGTAATGTTGATATTGCCGCCGTTGATTACCGCCGTACCCGTGCCTGCATCAATGCCGTCGCCCGAAGCGGTAATGTTGAGCGAGCCGCCCGACTGCAAAAATCCAACTTCGGCGTGGAAGCCATCGGATGCCGCCGAAGTAACGGTTATATCGCCGCCACGCACCGTAATGTTCTTTTTGCTGCTTGCAATGGCGTGTTTCGCCGCGCCGCTGATGCGGAGTTTGCCATAACCCTCAAATTCGAGCGAGCCGCTTTTGCTGATGAGCGTGGCGTTCTCTTCGTTGGTTGCATTGTCGGACAGGATGCTGTTCCCTTTCAATTCGACAATGGTCGCACCTTCGTTTTTCGTAATCTGAATGGGCGGAAGTTTCGATGTAGAGGTGATTACCGCACTGTTCAACGTCAGACGGAGCGTGTTGGGATTGGTTGCATTGTTCTGAATTTTGAGCGAGCCGTTGGATGTTGAGCCGGTAACATAGAACTCAACCTCTCCCGTTGCAGAGGAAGCAATTGTAACGTCTGCACCGCTTTTTGTTGCGGTAACGCTGCCATCCGCCGGAAGATTGCTGATAATAGCATCGTTATTTGAATAAACGATGTTTATAGCATTTTCGCTTATTATACTTGCTTGTAAAACAATATTTTGCGAAGTAAGATTTGCATTATTTACCGTAATGTCGGTAACTACTCCGGCATCGTAGCCGTCAAGCGTAGCAATGAGGGTGTAGGTGCCTGCGGGAACATCGGAGAGCGTATAGGCACCGTTGGCATCGGTCGTAACTGACTGCCCCACAAGCACATTGTCGGCTGCTGTTTGCAGTTGCAGGGTTGTTCCTGCCGCCGCACCGCCGTCAGAAATGGTTACCGTGCCGCTAATCAAGTAGGTGGCTACAGTAAACTTTTGCAGTACAGCATCTTTGCCGCTCACATCGCCGGTTAACTGAAAGTCGGCAATAGTTGCCGTTTCATAACCATTAAAGGTTACAACAATTTTGTAGACACCCGCCGGAATGCCCGAAAACGTATATACCCCCGCAGCATCGGTGGCAGTTTGTCCCAGATTGCTGCTATCAGCCACTTTTTGCAGATGAACAGACGCTCCGGAAGCCCCTCCGCCATCGGATGTCGTAACCGTGCCGCCGATGCTGTATGTCGGCGTGATGTTTTCCTCCGGCTGCTCATCGGCACTACAGCCTAATGACAGCACTAAAATGCTCCCTGCGCACATCGCAAAGATAGCCTTCGCAATTGATAATTTTTTTGTTTTCATAAGAATGAATTTTATTTTGGGTGCAAAGTAACAAAAAACAATTTAAAAACACGAGGAAAGTTTGGGTAAAAAGCAGAAACAAAATGGTGAATAACCGGGGGGATTTTGTCTGAACTTTGATTTTTGGGTGATTTCGGTGATGGGCTATGATTTTTCACAATGACAGACCATCAAATCAACTCACAGGTTATGCTTCTTTGGTGGGGTTGGGGCGTTATGCAAAGATATTGACTATCGTAAGGCTGTTTTCGATTATTTGTCCGTCTTTCAAATCTTCGGACAACATTTTTTTTTCTGAACTGTGATTTTACAGAAAAGGGTTGACGATAGATACGCATCCGTTTATTACCAAATTATGTTGCATATCTTCGGAGTAAAGAATATTGCACCCCGATTCAATCGCGGAAGCCACAATAATACTGTCGAAAATTTGCAAATCGTAGCGTTGAACAATCTGTTGTGCCATTTCTATTGTGGAAATGACAACCGGATAAATTTCGCAAAACGCAAGACTTTGAGCGCATAAGGTCAGCAAATTCAGTTTTGGGAGTGGCATAATCCGCATAAGTACATTGATGTATTCCGAAACAACTTGGGTAGATATAATTGGCGACTGAATTATCAGGTTTCGTGCAATGTTTTGTTTGTAAAAATCTTCCTTATCGTGGCTGTAAATAAGTATATTGGTGTCTAATGCGCATTTAGTGGTAATCATTGGCTTCGGCTCTGTTAAATTTAAAATTTTTCAAACTGACTAAATGTGGGTCAAGTATCATATCCAACTTTTTTCGCTTTGCTTTGGCAGAATTTTCTGTTACCTTTTGCGTAATTGGGAAAGCAATCACTTCTACTTGCTTTCCATACCATTCGCGTGGAATGGGAATATGTGCGTTTTGTTCGCTCGGAACCAATACTTGATGATACATTTCGCTTTTTATTTAATAATTTTCTGCAAAGGTACGAAACTTTTTTGTATTGGCAATTTTGTCTGAATCAGGATTTTCAAGATGAAAGGATTGACAGGATTATCATCAATCCTGCCAATCCTTTTGTCTGAACTTTGATTTTTGTATGATTTCATTGATTTTTTATGATTGTTTTGAATCATAGAAATCAATAAAATCATCTTGAAATCACAGTTCAGATTATTTTTTCACCACTTTCAAAGTCTGCCCACCTATCCGCAGCAGATAAACACCATTCGGATAGCCTGACAAATCTACGCGGCTTTCGCGGGTCGTTTGCAGCAATTCGCCGTTCAGGTTGTGCACTTTGATTTCTGCGCCGTTGGCGTTGTTCACATACACTACGCCGTTGGTGGGGTTGGGGTGCACTTGCAATTTATCTCCGGCAATTGTTTCGATGGTTGTGCCTGCTGCTGTTACTGTTACCGTGCAAGTTGCCGTCTTGCTGCCATCGGTGGTGGTTACGGTGATGATGGCCGTGCCTGCGGCTTTTGCCTCTACCAAGCCCGCTGCACTTACCGTTGCAACGCCCGTGTTGCTACTGCTCCACGATACATTCTGGTTGGTGGCATTGCTTGGCGCAACGATAGGCGTGAGGGTCTCTGTGCCGCCTATCACAAGCGATGTAGAGGTTTTGTTGAGCGTAACGCCTGTAACTGCAACACTTGCAGCGTTAATTGTAATGCTCAACGCTTTTGTATCGTCAGGTGAAGTGCCATTTGCGGCTTGTACCGTAAAGGTTACCGCTGCTCCTGCTGTGGTGGGAGTGCCACTGATTTCGCCTGTGCTCGCATTCAAATTCAAGCCTGCGGGCAATGTGCCTACGGTTACCGACCACGTAATAGGCGTGCTGCCCGTTGCGGTAAGCGTTTGGCTGTATGCCGTGCCTACGGTGCCTGCGGGCAATGAGGTGGTAGTAATAGTGGGTGCTGTGCCTGCGGGTGCAGCAGCGTTAATGGTAATGCTCAACACTTTTGTATCGTCAGGTGAAGTGCCATTTGCGGCTTGTACCGTAAAGGTTACCGCTGCTCCTGCTGTGGTGGGTGTGCCACTGATTTCGCCTGTGCTCGCATTCAAATTCAAGCCTGCGGGCAACGTGCCTACGGTTACCGACCACGTAATAGGCGTGCTACCTGTTGCGGTAAGCGTTTGGCTGTATGCCGTGCCTACGGTGCCTGCAGTTAGCGAGGTGGTGGTGATAGTGGGCGCTGTGCCTGCGGGTGCAGCAGCGTTAATGGTAATGCTCAACACTTTTGTATCGTCAGGTGAAGTGCCATTTGCGGCTTGTACCGTAAAGGTTACCGCTGCTCCTGCTGTGGTGGGTGTGCCACTGATTTCGCCTGTGCTCGCATTCAAATTCAAGCCTGCGGGCAACGTGCCTACGGTTACCGACCACGTAATAGGTGTGCTACCTGTTGCGGTAAGCGTTTGGCTGTATGCCGTGCCAACTGTGCCTGCGGTTAGCGAGGTGGTGGTGATAGTGGGCGCTGTGCCTGCGGGCGGCACTGCCGTTACCGTTACTACCGCTACATTGCTCGTGTCCTTTGTTGTCTGTGCGCCGGTTGCGCCGGTGTTGGTATTGGTAACAACAACATAGTAGTACGCTGTGCCTACCGTCGCTGTTGAAGGCGTGTAGCTTGCAGCCGTTGAGCCGGTGAGCACCGTGCCGCCCGTGGTGCTGTTTGTGCCGTTGCTATACCATTGGTACGACAGCGTACCGCCATCGGCAAGGGGTGCTGCCAAAACGGTTAATGCTGCAGCCGCCTCACCCTCATCATACGTGGCTGTATCTTGCGGCTGTGTTGTGATGGCAGGCTTTTCGGCATCCACCAGCGCATTGACGATGACTACCGCTACATCGCTCGTGTCCTTTGCCGTCTGTGCGCCGGTTGCGCCGGTGTTGGTATTGGTAACAACAACATAGTAGTACGCTGTGCCTACCGTCGCTGTTGAAGGCGTGTAGCTTGCAGCCGTTGAGCCGGTGAGCACCGTGCCGCCTGTGGTGCTGTTTGTGCCGTTGCTATACCATTGGTACGACAGCGTGCCGCCATCGGTAGGGGTTGCTGCCGAAACGGTTAATGCTGTAGCCACATCACCCTCATCATACGTGGCTGTATTTTGCGGCTGTGTTGTGATATTAGGCTTTTCGGCATCTATGGGTTGAACCACTGTTACAGTAACTACATCGCTCGTGTCTTTTGCTGTCCTGGTGCCGTTTACACCATTGTTGGTGTTGGTTATCACCACATAGTAATAGTGTGAGCCTAAGGCAAGGTTGGCAGGTGTAGTGTAAGCAGCATTTGCTGCGCTTGATAGAGTTGAGCCACCCGTCTTAACAGCCGTAGTAGGCTTATACCATTGGTAAGTGAGCGTACCACCGTCACTTACAGATGCCCCTACCGTGAGCGTCGTATTAGTAGTGCCCTGTGTTACCGCGCCGCCTGTGGGTTGCGTGCCTATGGCAGGCTTTTCGGCATCCACTCTCACATCCCATTTAGCATAGAGTGTAGTGTCGCTTGTAACTAAACTGGTAGAAAAATTCCACGCAGTGGTGTATCCTGCATCTATGTACCAAGCGTCAAAGATATACCCACTACGAGTAGGTGCGGAGGGGGCGGTCACTTTAGCGCCAGAGGCTACATATCTCAGAGAAACTGCACTACCACCCTGCGAATTAAAAGTTACACCTACTGCAGGTGCAATAACGATATTATCAATAGCAATAGGAGGGTTGGCACCACCACTGCCATCATTGACCCAACTCAAGACCAAGCGTTTTGTGACACCCGAATAGTCGATTCCCGGCAAGGTAACAGTTTCTTGTTGCCACGCACTTGATTTTCCCCAACGATTCAGTTCAGATGAACCTGTAAAAATTCCACCCGCTGTGGGGGTAAATGAATTTGGCGATAAAAATATCGACAAATAATCGTAGTACGTAGTTCCCCCACTGTTTGTTTCGCCCATACATTTCCAATCAAAGGTAAGCATGAATGGTCGGGTTACGGGCGATGCCGTAGGAAACGTAATGTCACGGTAGAGATGTGTTCTGCTGGCGGAATTTACGTCGTAACTATAGGTTGTGCCGCCATCGTAGGAAATGTAGGCGGCTTGGCTGCCGCTCTTAACAGCATTTGTGGCACTGCCTACATGCCATTGGTTGGCGTTGGTACCGCTACCGTTCACAAACGTCCAACCCGTTGTGCTACCTTCAAAGTCCTCCGAAAATACGGGGACTGTTTGTGCGTAAGCCGCCGCTGTTGTACCGAGCAATACTCCCATCGCTACAAGGCACTTGAATAAATTTTTCTTTTTCATAACTGAAATAATTTTAAATTTTAAAAATTTTATTTTTTTTAATTTTCAATTTTCTATTTTTTTTACTAATTGATTTTGCGGGACAAGCCCGCCATGAAGACATACGAACAAAGCCACACCAAGGCAAAAGCCCTGATGTGGCTGACTATATGTTGTCTGAACGAATTCTAATAATTTTGTTTGCCATTGTTTTAAAAGTTTATGGACTAAACTCTTAATCTCATCGGCAAACTATAAGCGCGTAACTGCTCGTGTGAATGCTTATTTATACTTACTGGCTCTGGTAAACCGTTTCCCTCAAATAAGCACGAAACAATCCACGCCGGAGCGCAAACTTTCGCTAACTTATTCTCGAGGAAATTTACCAGATTTCGTAAGTAAGAGAATAAGAGCTAAAAGCCCTGTTATCAGTATTTTATAATTCTAACTTTTCATTTTATGTTGTTTTATTTTTTTTGTTCAACGCGGCAAAGGTAAGCATTATTTTTGAATTTACAAAAAATGCGTCACTTTTGAGTCCAAATAAATTTTCATAATTTCTCCTCCCGAAGTTCTGAAATAATGTCCGCTACCGGTCTTCCAAAATCATAAGTGGGCAAATCAGAAAACAACTTACGTTTTTTGTGCAACGCAGGCACGCTCGAAACCGGAGTGTCAAACAAAGCACCATTATTACGCATAAGCACAACTATGTTGTATAAGAAATTGAGCTGCTCCGGTGAGCGAACTTTCTGCACCTCTTTTATTAATGTTTCATAACTCATCTTTTCGCCTTTATTTTTAGTGCGCTGCAAAATTACAACAAATTTTTCAAATATAAAGAAAATGCACAATGCTTTCAAGCAAACACAGCCGCCACTCTCCTAAGAGCTGCGAATGGGTTTGTTGATTGATGCTCATGCGCTGCTATCATACTGTCTGCGTTTCGGAGGTAATCGTCCACAGCGTTTTTAAAATCCTGTTCAAGTTCTTCCATCGTTGCCCCTTCATATAGAACCAACGCATCCGGCAAATCAAGCACCCGACCAACAAACTCTTGCGTTGGTTCATCTATATCTACACTGCCTTTTAAGCCTCTATACTCTAACTGTTCCATTGTTTATCTCAATTTAATATTTGTTGTAACATCAATTCATCATAAATCATTTTCAGCGCAGTTTTCTTTATTGGTTGCCCTGAAGTATGTGGCTTATGAATATAAATACTGTGAGTCCCATTCTTATTTCTAAATACCACCCGCGAACCGGATGTTTTTCCCTTATTTTCCAACCAATAACCAAAACTTTTAAGCAACACCACCAACTCATCAAAAGTAAAATCTTTTGGCAAGGTTTTGAAACGCCGGAGTAACTTATCCTTTGTGCTCATTTATTTTAGTTTTATTTCTTTGTTCAACGCGGCAAAAGTACGCATTATTTTTGAATTGTGGATAAAAAATACAGGGCAACCTTCAAATTTATGATAATTTTAAATCATTTATACCAATC
This sequence comes from Candidatus Symbiothrix dinenymphae, assembly GCF_001431085.1. Taxonomy (NCBI): domain Bacteria; kingdom Pseudomonadati; phylum Bacteroidota; class Bacteroidia; order Bacteroidales; genus Candidatus Symbiothrix; species Candidatus Symbiothrix dinenymphae. The sequence continues at coordinate 3,540 of NZ_BBRU01000567.1, read as the reverse complement.
CGAGTACATCAAATAGTTCTTTGCGATTTTTTGATTGATTTCTTTGGATTGTTCTGTGTCCATTTTCTTGACGAATTTTGCCGGTGCACCCGCGTAGATGCTGCCGGCTTCCACTTGGGTGCCGCTGAGGACAACCGCACCGGCAGCTACCAGCGCACCTTCGCCCACCACGGCGTGGTCGAGCACCACCGCATTCATCCCAATCAGCGCGCCATCTTCGATTTTTGCGCCGTGCACCGTCACATTGTGCCCAATGCTCACATCGTTGCCAATTTCGGCAACGGATTTTTCATACAGCGTGTGAACCACCGCACCGTCCTGAATATTCACGCGGTTGCCGATGCGAATCGAATTGACATCGCCCCGCAGCACCGTGTTGTACCAGATGCTGCAATCGTCGCCAATCACCACATCGCCAATAATAGTCGCATTTTCCGCAAGGAAAACATTTTTGCCAATTTGCGGGGTAAATCCCCGCACAGATTTTATTAAAGCCATTGTTGTTTATTATTTTATACCTCAATTATTTTTTTTACATTAAACGAAATATGCTCATTATGAGATACATACCCCAATTGATTGCTGACACATTGCGTGTTGCCAATCATTGTGTCAATATTCCGGTGCGAATGTCCGTAAATCCAGTAATCTATCGGGCTGTCGAAGATGAAATCGTGCAATTCGGACACAAATGCGCCGTTGATGCGGCTGGTTTTAAATTCGTCCGACATACATAACGCGCTGGGTACATGGTGCGTTACCACAACTCGTTTGTGAGCAGTGCCGGCGGCAATGGATTTTTGGAGAAATGCTACCGCCTCTTGGTGCGCCTGATTGAATAAATGTGCCGTCAGCAGTCGCCCATTGTAGGCAATGCGGTAAAAATCGGACACATTTTTTTCAGTAATAAACGCATTTTCGATGGGGATATTTGCCCAAAGTGTGGATAAAATGAAATCCACGTTTTCGATGGTGACAACGGTGTTGTGATAGCATTTGACATTTGGGCGAATTTCCGCAATACACCCGCTCTGTATGGTGCCAAGGTCGCCACTTTTGTAAAATTCATGGTTGCCCGGAATCACCAGCGTCTGCTTAAAATTGTCCGCCGCCCAATCCCAAAACGGATGCGTGCTGTAACTCACATCATCAAAACAGCCAATATCGCCCGCCAACACCAACACCTCCCCAACAGGAATGAGCGGGTTGTCGTGCAAATAGCGCGTGTTGTCGCGAAATTCTAAATGCAAATCTGATGCGTATTGTATTTTCATAAATTTTGTGCAAAGGTACGAAATAGTTGTGAATTATTGTTTTTTAATCTTCCCCAGCCCAACAATCACCTGCTGCATCGTCTTTGGCTCCGTCTTGTAGGTGATTTTGCCGATGCCTTCTACTTTGGCGGCGAGGTGTAGGGTGGGGTTGCAGGCTATTTTGCCTATGCCTTCCAGATGGGCTGTTACGGTGTCTGAGAGCAGGTTGGCGGCTTCTATTTCGCCTGCTCCGTCCAGATGCAAGTCGGCGTTTTTGGCTGTGCCTGCTACTGTGATTGAGCCAACTCCCTCTGCGTGAACTGTTAAGGATTGGACTGCCAGACTGTCTGCTTGAATGTGTCCGGCACCTTCCAATGCAATGTTTAACTCGTTGCTTTTAAACAAATTAGGGATAACTATTTTCCCCACCGAGTTTAATACAATTGCTTTTAAAGTAGGCGTTTGCACAATAATATTAAAGTTCTTTTGAGGGCGCAAATTACTGTTGTTATCTACTGAAAGGCGCAATTCGCCGTTTTCCCAATTCGCACTGATTTTGTCTATTAGGTTTTCATCGCCGCTGACGAGGATTGTGGTGCTTTCGCCTGCCACCTGTTCGATTTGCAGATTAGCAATCAGATGGTCTTCCACAATCACCCGTTCAATTGCCTCTGCGACTGCAATGCTCTTTTCTGCCTGCACGCCATTGCCCTCAAACACTTCGCCATGACTGAAATGAACATTCCAATTCCGATGAAAATGCTTGTGGTGGATACGACAGCCGGAGCTTACAAGCAGTATCAACGCCAACAGCCACACGCCAAAACCTGCCCATTTGATGCCGATATGCACCGGTTTGAGTTTTTTGAAATGGGCTACAATCGTGTAAATAAGTACTCCGAGCGGAATAATCAGCAAGATAATCAACATACCGGCAGCTAAAACCGGATGGGTGAGTTCAAAAAAAGGGGTGCCGATACCACCCAAGAAAAATGGAAACCCAACCAAACTATTGCTAAGCCCGAATAGGAGGGAAAATACCACGATAAGCGCGGTGAATAGGGCAAAAATGAGCGGTACCCCAACAAGCAATCCCAAAATCACAAGGCAGACTTTGAAAAATCCTGCCAATGCCCTGACGCAACCACTCAAGAAGCCGCCTTTATTTTCGTGGTAGAATTTTTTTGCATCTTCGGTGGCATCGGCAACAATTTTGCCAATGTTTTCCACCGTTACCGCCTGTCCGCGCATTTTCAATTTTTCCTCAGCCGTTTTTGCCTCCGGAACAAATATCCAGAGCACCAAATAGATGATTAGAACGGGGAAGGGGGGCACAAAAAACAACACAATCGCAATAATTCGGATGGGTAGCACATCGGTGTTGAAATAGGCGGCAAGTCCCGAGCAGAGTCCGGCAATCAATTTGTCGTCCGAGTCGCGATAAAATCGCTTTTTTGTGTTCTTCGACTCCGATGAATGCGGCGATTTTTCGGCATCGTACTCGTCCTCCGTGTCCGAAAAATCGGCGGGTTTACCGATGCGGGCAATCATCTCCTCCACGTGCCCAATGTTAATCACTTCGTAGCCCAACCGGATACGCTCGTTGAACAATTCTGCGATACGAATTTCAAAATCGGCGATGATTTCGGACGAATCTTTTTCTTTCCGAAAGTGGATTTTGAGATTGCGTAAGTAGTTGTCTAACAACTGATACGCGTCTTCGTCTATCGTAAACACTCGACCATTGAGGTTTACACTAATTGTCTTTTTCATAAATTTATTTTTTATTTAAATGAATAATTGTTTCCGTGATTTCACTCCAAGCGGTGCTCAATTCGCTTAAAAACGCCGTCCCGTCGGGGGTGAGCGCATAATACTTGCGTGGCGGTCCCTGGGTCGATTCCACCCATTCGTAGCGCAACAAATTCAAATTTTTCAGTCGCGTGAGTAGGGGATAGAGCGTTCCCTCCACCACAATCAGGTGCGCCTCCTGCAACGCACGGATAATGTCCGGCGCATAAGTCGGTTCCTTGTTGAGAATCAGCAGAATACAATATTCCAAAATTCCCTTACGCATCTGAGATTTCACATTTTCTGCATTCATAATCATTTAATTATTTCAATTGAGGCGACAAAGGTACAACAAATTATAGTACTATGCAATACATAGTACTATATTTGATGAAGATTTAACAAAATTTAACTTTTGTGTTGAAAAATGACGAATCAGGACAACTCTTCCATCCGACAAGCAACCTCTTTCCCCACAAATACCACCCCCAGCAAC
>NZ_BBRU01000566.1:0-3026 GCF_001431085.1 Candidatus Symbiothrix dinenymphae | reverse complement strand
GGTCCCACCCGCAATTTTTTTGCCCCCCCCCCCCCCAAGAGGATGCTGCTTAGCAGCAAAGGTTTTGCGAACTTTGCAAAGTTTGCAAAGTTCGCAAACTTTTTGTTTTTGAAATTTTTCTTCATTCGCATAAAATCTAATTTTAAATTGTTTAACAAAATTTTTTATGAATTGCCACCATGACAACTCGGCGGCAAAGGTAGTGAATGTTTTTTAAATGACAATGGCTTTTTTTGACTTTAACACTTCATAATGTTAATGTTTGTTAATTCCGTCATTGCGGGCTTGACCCGCAATCCCCCCTCGGGCTGAAAGCCCAGCATATCCCAGCCCAACGCATCGCGTTGGGGGTAATGGGGTTTTTGTGTGTGTTGCGCCCTGAAAGGGCATTATATCATTATGTTGCCCTTTCAGGGCGCATACAATCATACATTCATCCAATCATCCATCATCATTTCCCCAACGCGATGCGTTGGGCTGGGATATGCTGGGCTTTCAGCCCGAAAATGCGGAGATGCCTTATACCTGTTTTTATCCCGTAGGGATAAAATAATGGTCGGGATAGGGCGATTCGAACGCCCGACCTCCACGTCCCGAACGTGGCGCGCTACCAACTGCGCTATATCCCGTTTTGCGGCTGCAAAGGTAATGCTTTTTTTTTAATAATCTCACACAATCAGCGCGATTTAAAAACATACCCCCTACCCTCTTTTACAATCTCTCCCACAGCAGGGGCTGCGATGTGCATCCCGGCAACGGGGATTGCATTTTCCGACACATATTTCAACACCTCCAGCCGGGCTTTCACGGCTTGTGCGGGATCTACATCGTAAGTTACCGCCACGCTCGGATATGGCATTTGCACCGCCATCGCATGCGTCAAATCGCCCCAAATCATCAACTTTTCGCCTTTGGATTCCACCACATAGACCGTATGCCCCGGCGTATGTCCGTAAGTCGCAAACGCAGTCACAGCGTCCACAAGCGGCTTTGCAGGCTCCCCAAGGACGGATGGCTCAAACAAATTGAACTGCCCCGTATAGGCAGCAACAATTTGGAGCACATTGCGGTTTTTCACCGCATCGCTCGTCCAATAATCATGCTCGCGTTGCGACATATAGACCTGTGCATTGGGAAACGCCTTTTTGCCATCGCGCAGCATCCCGCCAATATGGTCGCCGTGCGCATGTGTAATCAGCACAATATCAACCTGTTCAGCATCAACCCCGACCTTCCGAAGATTGTCAAACAGCAGCCTGCCAAAACCGGTATCCACCAGGATGTTTTTGCCCCCCAACTGAATCAAAAACGCATTGACCGCATTAGGAAACGTCCCGTCAGGCGCATACTTGTCCAGCATTTCCGGCGTAGAGCCAATCAAAATCGAGGTGTTCCCCTTCTGCTGCCCCTCCGAAAGCAAATGCACCCGAGCCTCCCCAACACGCGTACCATTCTCAGCCCCCTGCGCACAAGAGGTCACCGTCAATAGTGCCGACATAATCATCACATTCATCTTTTTCATCTTTATTGCAATTTTGTGAGGTGCAAAGGTACGAATTATTTGGTAATATCTTTTTTTCAGGTGCTATTTTTTTTCAAGTCCCGCAGGCTCGCCCGGAACGCAGTCCCATTATGGACAATACTATGCGGCTTTCATTGTCCCGCAGGGACAGCACTTTATTAACCGTAGACTTCAGTCTACGGTATAAAAATGCTAAGACTCCATTAGTCCCGCATGGGACGGCACTTGAGATGGGTGCAATTTTGCTGAATAACAATGTGTCGTCCCATGCGGGACTTTGGGGTGTGGGCTCCGTCATTCCCGTAGACTGAAGTCTACGGTTAATAAAGTGCTGTCCCTGCGGGACAAAACACCGTCTGCTAAAAATAGCACCTGAAAAAACGATTTAGCCCGCATCCCGCATTCCCGCATCCCGTAGGGTGGGGTGTCAAACAGATTACAATCGGATGAAATTTTTGCGTTCTGTTTTTTATCCCGTAGGGATTGTAGCTCGGTAGAAAATCATACCTCTCCTTCTCCCCGCATCCCGTAGGGATGCAACATAATCCGCAATCGGTTGCATCCCTACGGGATGCTGAAATGGGGGGCGGGGCGATTCTATTTTCTACCGAGCTACAATCCCTACGGGATAAAAACAAATGATGAACGAACAATATTCATAAAACATCCATCTTTTTTACACCCCACCCGACGGGATAAAAACAGAAAGGCTTTCAGCCTTAACCTGACGGCTATGCCCGTAGTGGGTTGAACTCCTACGGAGTTCTGGTGTGGTGGTGGCATCCCTCACCCTGCAATGACAGCTTTCTTTTTCAGCCCTTGTGTCTTTTTCGCAGCTCATTTGCCAAATCTTCCAGCCGGTAGCCTTTGGATGAGAGGAGGACTATCAGGTGATACATCAGGTCGGAGGCTTCGTAAATCAGGCGTTCGTTGTTGTTTGCCATTGCTTCGATGACTGTTTCTATGGCTTCTTCGCCCACTTTTTGTGCCATTCGGTTGATACCTTTGTTGAATAGCGATGTGGTGTAGGAGCCTTCCGGCATCTCTTGGTGGCGTTGGTCGATAAAATCCTGCAAATAGCGTAGAAAGAGAATATCCTCGCTGTTTTTTTCGTTGAAACAGGTATCTGCGCCCGTGTGGCAGACGGGACCCACCGGCTCAACCTTGAGCAAGAGCGTATCGTGGTCGCAATCTTCGGCTATTGACACCACATTGAGGAAGTTGCCGCTCTCCTCGCCTTTCGTCCACAGCCGATTTTTGGTGCGACTAAAAAACGTCACTTTGCCCGTTTCTTCCGTCTTAGCCAAAGCTTCCGCGTTCATAAATCCAAGCATCAGCACCTTAGAGGTGCGATTATCCTGCACGATAGCGGGAACCAGCCCGCCCATTTTGTCAAAATCTAAATTCATCATATTTGTCAAAAAAAATCGCGCAAAGGTACAAATAAATTCCGTATAATGGATGATAACACAACGATAACAAAATGATAACAAAACGATAACAA
>NZ_BBRU01000565.1:0-3124 GCF_001431085.1 Candidatus Symbiothrix dinenymphae | reverse complement strand
GGCTACGCCTGCGGCTCGATGGGACCGACCACGGCGGGGCGGATGGACTCCAATGTCGATTTGTTCCAGTCGCGCGGCGGCAGCATGGTGATGCTCGCCAAAGGCAACCGTAGCCAGCAAGTAACGGATGCCTGCCACAAACACGGCGGCTTCTACCTCGGCTCCATCGGCGGACCGGCAGCAATTTTGGCGCAAAACAACATCAAAAGCATTGAATGCCTCGCCTATCCCGAACTCGGCATGGAGGCAATTTGGAAAATCGAAGTCGAAGATTTCCCTGCTTTCATCCTCGTGGATGACAAGGGCAATGATTTTTTCAAAACTTTGAAGTGATGCACTACAATTACTTTTCACCGGATCCATCATTTGATTGGGGTTCCTTTCTGGGAGCTCTTTTAGGGTCATTGATTGGTGTAATTGGTGCAATATTTGTGTTTTATTGGGGGAAAAAATCGGACAAAAACAAGACGCATGAAGAAAACAAACACACATTAGAGGCACTTTCAATCTTAATTGCGGAAATCATTCAAGATATTTCCACAGTGAAGGATAGGATTGATGAATATGCAAAAAAAATTAATGATGCTCCACACGAACAGCATGAAAGAGAACCTTTGCCAACGTTTGTTATAAATCGGTTAAATAAATTAGACCTCCTTTTTGTGACTAAATTATTTGCTGAATTTGGATTACATGCAGATGACAGCGCAAATTTTATGCGGGCTTTGGTGTTTTGTGATTCGCTTTTAAAGGAAATAAAAACACAATATAAAGAATTTAATGAAGATATGTACAATAAGGTTTCTCAATTGGACAATAAAAAAGATGAAGTAGCAGCAGTCAAAAAAGCTCTTAATACAGATCAACAAGAGAGGATGACTGGTTATAGTGCCGATATGGAAAAGGTTTTGAGCGATATGGCAGAAATACAAAAGCGGATAGAAGAAGTTTTGAAAGAAAAAAAATCGTGCAAAAGTATTTGTAAATAAAAAAATATTGTAACTTTGCACCCGAAATTATACATAAAAATGTAAAAAAAATGCAGGAAACAATGCAGGAAACAATGCAGGAAACAGCGGTACAAGTACCCGTATTGCTAGTAAAGCGAGATGCTAATGGCAATGTTGCATTCACGGTTGGCACCCGAGAAATGGGATGGCAAGAGCGATTTGATAAGTTGAATAAGTCTTTGGCTCAAGTTATTGTGACAAAAATTCGGCAGGACGACAACAAAAAAGTCGACCAACGCGTTCTATCTACAGAAATAGGGGTGAGTTGAGGTGTCCCTGCTTTTTTGCAAAATCTAAACAAATATGATGGGAAACGAACACTATTCTGTTAAAAAGGTTAACACAGAAACATTTAATGATGATTTTAAAGAGTTGCTTTCTCTGAAAGACGAGGGTATCCTGCAAAAGTCTCTTGATGATACGCACATTTTTCGCTATCTCTCTAATTATCTTGTGAATAAAAGTAGTGGTGCCAACATCACAACGATTGTGGTGGAAGAAAAATATACCTGCTTAAATTTTCTGGAAGATTATGCAAATTATTACGCTCGTTGTTATACTCCGTATAAGAAAGAGTGTAAGAGATTGCACTTTTTTAGTGGAGTTGCATTTAGTGAAGAAGGTTTTGAAGCCATGTTGATGAATTGGGACCATGACAATTGGAAAAAATACCAAGGTTGTATTGTTGTTAAGCCTATCCCCAAGGGTATATTTGGAGTTACATATCTCAATCATTACAACAAGATACATGAGAACGATGAAAATGAGAAAGGAAAATTGCGCCATTATAAATGTTTGACGAATCAAACTGTCAATTTATTTGGAAGAGATTGTCTCATACAGACAATGCCATTTAAAGAACAGGATGGTATTGTCGCATCGTGCGCTACAACTGCTATGTGGATGGCGTTTCATAAAACAGCAGAACTATTCCACACAAAAGCTCCCAGTTTAAGCGAAATAACCATTCTTGCAGGAGAAAATGAAGATAGCCATGGAAAAATATTTCCAAGTCACGGACTGAGGGTAAGCCAAGTCTGTAAAGCAATAAATAATTTGGGAATGCTTGCTGAAATTAAAACAAATTTTGAATCCCTGTCTTATTTTAACCTTTTTGTTCATGCCTACTTGCAAGGAGATATACCAATATTGTTTGGATTTAATTTCGATGATGCTAAGGATGCTAATCATCTTGTCACATTAAACGGGTACCGTTACAATGCAGAAAAATATCAAAATTTCTCAAATCGGTTTGTAAGTGATGCCATTGACCGGTTTTATGTTCATGACGACCAAATTGGAACTTTTGCGCGTATCAAAGTAGATGAAAAGCCTGTTAAAAAATTAAATCAAAATAGTGATGAGCCTATTAATGCACATCTTGATGTGACTACTGGTTGGTGGCGTGATAAAGAAGAAGCACAGCAGAGTACAGATAATTGTAGGCATGCAACCCCGGCTTATTTTATTGTTCCATTATCTTCATCCATCAAAGTTTCGTTTGATGATATTTATGATAAATTTCTTTTCATCCGTTTAGTGTCTGAAAATTTTATTAACCTTGCCGGTGAAGGAGAAAACATACCTGTCAAAAATAATATCACGTGGAATATTTTCATAATGAAAAATAATGATTATAAAAAATGGCTGTATACATATTTTAAAACACATAAAAACGAAAATACAATACTCAATGCTAATGTTGACGTAATGCAGCTTTCGCTACCAAAATATATTTGGGTCGTCCAAGCATTTTTTGGAAGAGAACTTCTTTTTGATTTTATTTTTGACACCGTTGAAACTAATATATACGGGAAGCCAATCAGTGTAAATATTTATAATCACGAAACGGAAGAAGTCTTAGAGAAAGGAGGGGGTGCAATAGTTAATTCTTTTGCTTCTGACTCAAAACAATATAATGAATCGCTATTAAAAAAATTAAACCAAGAAATTAAAATTTCTCCGAGCATAAAAGAAAGTTGGGGGGAAATTGCTGAAAATGAATGAACAACTTTGTAATTAATTGATAATAAGTAATATAGAATGTGGATTAGCTGGATTTTTCAAATTAGTCGGTTGATAGTGGGTAAGTTCAATTAGTAACTGCGAAAAAT
>NZ_BBRU01000564.1:0-3134 GCF_001431085.1 Candidatus Symbiothrix dinenymphae | reverse complement strand
CCGCCCCTACAATCATCCCCGCAATCATCCCTACAACTACCGATACCAACCACACGCGGTGTCTATCTTGTGCGGATTGGGGAGAAATTGCTGAAAGTGGTGGTGGAATGAAAACAAATGAACAATTGTTATTTTGCTATTTGTTATTATTTTTATGTAACTTTGCAGCCGATTTCATAACAACAAATTATGAACAAGGTAATTACATCCATAGCAATGTTGCTGTTCATGTGTAGCACAGCACTGGCGCAATCATACAGCGGCGGCGACGGCACGGCAGCCGACCCTTATCGCATTTCTTCCAATGCCGATATGGTGGCTTTGGCTACGGCTGTCAATGGCGGAACCGGTTATTACGGCAAACACTTCCGGTTAACTGCTAATTTGACAGGTATCACAACTGTGATTGGTAATGTACGTCCGTCTAATGTATCTGCGTTTAAAGGTACGTTTGATGGAGGGGGGCATGAGGTGGCTGTAAATATAGACATGACTGCCTCTGACGTGCGTTATGCCGGATTGTTTGGTTATCTTGACAGTGCCGTTGTCAAAAATTTAGGAGTTAGCGGTACTGTACAAGGCGGTGAAAAACAAATGGAAGTTGGAGGCATTTGTGGGAACGCGCGGCGGAGTAATATTTCGGAATGCTATAGTACTTGCAGTGTTGTCGTCAGTACTACTCCTGGGTACGCTGATAATTATGCCGGCGGCATTTGTGGCTTTTGCTCGGACTCTACTAGTATACGAAATTGCTACAATGTGGGTACTGTTTCTGCTGTGGGCACTAAAAGTATTGTCGGCGGCATTTGCGGTAACTTGAATGGAAATGGGACAATTTCAAATTGCTATAATGTGGGCAATATTGTTGCAAATACTGCTGCGAATACTGTTGCGAATACTGCTGGCGGCATTTTAGGAAAATTTTATTGGATAGAAAATAGTGTATCAAACTGCATGACAGCTAAATCAAATATAACTGCATCTGCCAACCAATACGGAAGAATAGCAAGCATTTTACAATATGTTGCCAGTAGCACTAGTGTCAGCTCAACACTCACCGTTACATCATGTTATGCCAGCCAGGATGTGTTGGTTAATGGCAGTCAGGTGACCTCAAGTGACAATACGTCCAAGGATGGTGCAACTACGACTTTGTCTAATTTCCAAACACAAAGCTGGATTTCCACCAATTTGGGGTGGGATTTTACTAACGTTTGGGTGATGCCTACTACCGGACTTCCAATACTCAGAAAGCCATGTTACAATGTGGCAAAGAGTGGCACATTCACCAAAAATAATTGTGGCACCGGCTACGCCGGTTCAAGTGTAACTTATACCGTTTCTGAGGGACGTTATTCCTCTACCATTAGTCAAGCTGCTGCTGACAATCAAGCCCAAGCAGATGTTGATGCTAATGGTCAGACGTATGCTAATGAGAATGGGACTTGTACGCTAATTCCTTACACCATCACAGCGAATGCAGGCACCGGCATTGCCTCTACATCCGGCGGAGGAAGTCTAAATTACAACGCAACAGCAAATTTAAGTTGTACATTTTCAACAGGTTATACTTTTGACGGTTGGTACGAAGGTTCTACCAAAGTATCAGGGTCACCAAATTACACATTCACAGTTACCGAAGCCAGAACCTTGGAAGCAAGAGCCACACCAAATCCCTACACCATCACAGTGAGTGCAGGCACAGGCATTACTTCACCGAGCGGCGGAGGAAGTATAAATTACGACGCAGAGGCAGATTTAAATTGTACAGTTTCAACAGGTTATACTTTTGACGGTTGGTACGAAGGTTCTACCAAAGTATCAGGGTCACCAAATTACACATTCACAGTCTCCGGAGCCAGAACCTTGCAAGCAAGAGCCACTCCAATTCCCTACACCATCACAGTGAGTGCAGGCACCGGCATTACTTCACCGAGCGGCGGAGGAAGTATAAATTACAACGCAACAGCAAATTTAAATTGCACTGTTTCAACAGGTTATACTTTTGACGGTTGGTACGAAGGTTCTACCAAAGTATCAGGGTCACCAAATTACACATTCATAGTTACCGAAGCCATAACCTTGGAAGCAAGAGCCACTCCAATTCCCTACACCATCACAGTGAGTGCAGGCACCGGCATTACTTCACCGAGCGGCGGAGGAAGTATAAATTACAACGCAACAGCAAATTTAAGTTGTGCAGTTTCAACAGGTTATACTTTTGACGGTTGGTACGAAGGTTCTACCAAAGTATCAGGGTCAGAAAATTACACATTCACAGTGAGCGGAGCCAGAACCTTGGAAGCAAGAGCCACTCCAATCCCCTACCCCATCACAGTGAGTGCAGGCACCGGCATTGCCTCTACATCCGGCGGAGGAAATATAAATTACGACGCAGAGGCAGATTTAAATTGCATCGTTTCACCGGGTTATGATTGGGATGGTTGGTACGAAAGTTCTACCAAAGTATCAGGGTTACAAAATTACACATTCACTGTCACCGGAGCCAGAACCTTGCAAGCAAGAGCCACTCCAATTCCCTACCCCATCACATACGAGAATTTGCAGGGTGCCACAAACAGCAACCCGTCAACATATACGATAGAAAGCTCAACCATTATTCTGGTAAATCCGGGCGGCAGAGCATATCACACGTTTGACGGCTGGGAAGAGGGCAACACCATACCGAACGGTAGCACCGGCAATAAAACTTTCACAGCAAAGTGGGTAGAAAAAATTATAACCGTAACACCCGACGAGCAGAGCAAGATTTATGGTGACGCCGACCCGCCTCTGACCTACACTCCCGTAATCACCTCCGGTGGTGGAAACATCGCCGATGTTCCCATTACAGGTGCGCTTACCCGCGAGGCTGGCGAAAATGCAGGACAGTACATTATTAGGGAAGGCGATTTGAATCCAAACGACTACCATATTATCCTTGTTGAAAAAAGATTTACGATTAACCCGAAACCGGTAACCATATCAGGAACATCAGCCGGCAGCAAAAACTACGATGGCACCACCACCGCCACCATTACAGCATCCGGCACTGTTGTTGGCACAGTAGGCTCGGATGATGTAGGCGTATCAAACGGCATGGCTACTTTTGCAGACAAGAATGCGGGCACGGG
>NZ_BBRU01000563.1:0-3181 GCF_001431085.1 Candidatus Symbiothrix dinenymphae | reverse complement strand
AAAAGACGCTCTCCGACCCATCCCAGGGGGGAGGGTGCCAACTAAAAACTTTGCAATTTTATTTTTTCGGCAATTCCCAACTTGCATACGGGTTTGCTCCCGTTTTTGCTTCATCGTAACCATCAAAGCCCCAATTCTGCCACAATTGTGTCGGATTGATTTCGCGTTGCGATTTTGGTATTGGGAAGCGATAATTTCTCAAACTCACATAGTCTTTTGCAGGCACACCGGAAGCCTTTAATGCCTTCACTAATATTTTCCAGCGCAACAAGTCTAAACGGCGATTTTGCTCGTAAGTCAACTCAAACGTGCGTTCCTGTTGGATGGCTACCTTAAATCCCTCGTAATCAGATGTATAAGTGCCACCGGTGTCACGGAATCCTGCGGGACGAATGTCAGCCGGAAAATCGTAAGTAGCAGAAAGTTGATTCAACGGCAACTGGAAAGCACGGCGGCGCACTACATTGAAATCTTCGATAGCAGTACCTGCCGGTGCATTATTCGATTCGTTGAGAGCCTCAGCCCGCAACAGATAGACTTCTGCAAAACGTAAAACGGTACGGTCGAGATTACGATTGCTGGCAGAACCATTCGGGTCGAGCGGGTCGATGTATTTTGAATAGCGAGGCACATCGAACTGATACCATTCCTGTTTGAGCGGGTTGTAGATAGAGTCGGCATACGTTACTCCCTTGCGCTGGTCGTCCGGATTAAACTCATTGCGGAATTTTATATTAGACACTACCACATGCGGCAAAGTTTGCGTAAAACCGGTTGAGAAAGCACAGTGCAGCAAGTGATTACCTCCGCCGCCGTCAGACGATTGAGAAAGACTGTGTTGAGTTGCGAAGATGCTTTCTATTCCATTGCGGTTTTCTACCGACCAGTTCCGCCTGTATTCGGTTTCCAATTGATAGTCGCCGCTGCCGATTACCTCCGTAGCTAATGCAATAGATTTGTCGTAAGCATCTTTCTGCTCAACAGGAGTAAAAGTAGGCGACGTTTGTCCCCAAATCAAATAGACTTTCGACAAAAGCGCTTTAGCAGCACCCCAAGAGGCACGACCGCGGTCTGTACCGGAATAGGCTGTGGCACGAGGCAACAAGGTAGCGGCATCTTTCAAATCCTGCTCTATCTGTTTGTAAACACTATCAATCGGTGCGCGTGTCAAACTTGCTCCTTCATCATTGACTCCTCTATGCAAAATAACAGGCACGTCACCCCAAAATTGAACGGCATATTGATAATAATAGGCACGTAAGAATTTTGCTTCACCGATGAGACGTGTACTCAGCGAAGGCGTAATCTTGCTCTCCGGACTTTCCAAGGCATCAATCAACACATTGGCATTGGTAATACCGGCATAGAAAGTTTCCCACATGTAAGTGATGTAACTGTTGCCCGGTTCCCACTGCTGGCTGCTTAGGAAGCCTGCATCGCCGTTCGGGTTTTCACCGGTGGATGTGAGGTCGGAGGGTAAGTCAATCGTGTATCCGAAGCGGGTACTCAATTCTGCCGCCTGATAAATGCCATTCACTGCGGATATGGCATCGGCATCCGTCTTAGGGAAATCCTTCCCTGTCAATTTTCCAATTGGATCTTGATCCAAACTATCGCCGCAAGAAAATAAAGTTGCAGCAACTACTGTATAAAATATCTTTTTCATTGTGTTTATTTTTTTTAAATGTTATTTTTAATAAGAGATGTTCACGCCAAAAGTGAATGTTCTTGAAGTCGGATATACACCATTATCCGTACCACTGGCAACTTCCGGGTCATATCCTTTGTATTTGGTAAAAGTCAGCAAGTTGCTGGCAGTTGCAAATACTCTGAAACGGGTGGTCGGTGCTTTTTCTATTCTGAACGGCAAAACATAAGTGAGCGATAATGTTTTCAATTTCAAAAAAGAAGCATCTTCAATGTAGCGGCTGTCCAAGTCGGTTACCGCTTTGATAACGGCTTTCGGCACGGTGTTGGAATGATTTTCCGGTGTCCACCGGTCATTCAAAGAGGCTACACCATTGTAACGCGGGTCGGGAGTTTCCAAAGTACGGCGCAAAGCATTGTACAATTCGTTGCCCTGACTTCCCTGGAAGGCGGCAAATAATGTCAAGTCTCTGTAACGAAGAGAAGTAGAGAAGCCATAGATGAAATCCGGATGAGGCGAACCTAATACTACGCGGTCGTGGTCGAGGTCAATCTGATTATCTTTCACACCATTGGCATCGGGTTGGTCAACGTAACGCACATCACCGGGCAATACCGACGTTCCTGTTTCCTTGTTACGGGTAGGCACCGGTGCGGCGGCGGCTTCCGCAGCGTCTTGTACGATACCGTCAAACACCAAGCCATAGAAAGCACCGAAAGGCACACCTTTTCTCAAAACAGTAGCACCGCTATACACTTCTTCTGCCTTTGCCACTTCGTTGATATTCCGGGCAATATTACCGGACAGTGTCCAACTGAGGTGCTTCCGACTGATGATGTCGCCTCTTAATTCCAATTCCAACCCTTTGTTGATAACGCTACCTGCATTTTTAAGTATGGAAGCATAACCCGAAGTACGTTCTGTCGGAACATTCAGCAACAAGTTATTGGTGTTTTTATAATAGGCATCAATACTGCCACCCAACCGATGTTTCAGCAATCCAAAATCAAGACCTACATTATAGGATTCTGTCGTTTCCCATGCCAAGTTGGAATTGGGACGATTTCCTTTCACATAACCTTTTACGATACTGTTATTGAACGAATAATTTACAGTGTTGTAGGTATCCAGGAACAGGTAATCGCCAATTTCCTGATTCCCCACAGTGCCCAAACTGGCTCTTAATTTGAGGTCGTCAATGACTTTATTGTCCTGTAAAAATGCTTCTTCGTTCACATTCCACGATACACCCACAGACGGGAAATAACCCCATTGATGACCCGGAGCAAAACGGGAAGAACCGTCGGCACGCAAAGTAGCAGTCAAGTTGTAACGCCCTTTGAAAGTGTAGTTTACACGACCCAAATATGAGTTCAGTGCATTTCTTGCACCGTCGGTAGTGGGAGCCAAAAACCTTCGCTGGCTTGCAAATTGTGATAAGTAAGCGTTTCGTTCGAGAATCGGGTAGAGGAAACAACCGTGCGCTCCCAATAGCTCGTTTGGGTGGTATAACCGGCCAAAATATCAATATAA
>NZ_BBRU01000562.1:0-3376 GCF_001431085.1 Candidatus Symbiothrix dinenymphae | reverse complement strand
GGGCGCAAAGTATTCGCGCTGAGGCGCCGCAGGAGGCGGCGCAGATTATCGAGGTTGCAATTCCCTCGACAGGGACGAAGACCGTTACCGGCTTCGTGTACGATGAAACCGGAGAAGGAGTCCCCGGTTCCACCATCACCATCAAAGGGAGCTCTCGCGGAGTAGTGACCGACATGGATGGTTCGTTCAAAATAGACGTTTCGCCAACGGATGTTTTGGAGGTTTCTTTTTTGGGGTACGACACCTACACTGTGACGGTGGGTGACAAGGCGGAGTTTGTGATTCCGCTCAAGCCCAAGTCCAACGAACTGGACGAAGTAACCATTGTCGCTTTCGGCAAGCAGAAGAAAAGCAGCGTGGTTGCCTCCATTGAGACGGTCAAGGTATCCGACCTGAAAGTGCCCTCCTCGAACCTGACCTCTGCTTTTGCAGGTAAGATTCCAGGATTGATTTCGTACCAGACCAGTGGCGAACCGGGTGCGGACAATGCACAGTTCTTTGTGCGCGGCGTTACCACCTTTGGGTACGCTAAATCACCCTTAATCCTGGTGGACGGATTTGAATCTACTGCCGATGACCTGGCGCGCATGACGCCGGACGACATCGAAAGTTTTTCTATCCTGAAGGATGCTTCGGCAGCGGTGCTCTACGGCTCTCGCGGTGCCAACGGTATCATCCTGGTAACCACCAAAAGCGGACGCGAAGGCAAACCGAAAATCAATGCCCGCGTGGATGTCAATGTGAGTACGCCTACCGCGCTTCCTGAAATGATCGGTGCTGTGGAGTACATGCAGTTGTACAATCAGGCACTTCAATCGCGCTACCCGGACAGGGATGTCTATTACGACGAACAGAAGATTCAGTCCACCATACGGGGCGAAAATCCGATGATGTACCCCAATGTGGACTGGTATGATATGCTGTTCAAGCAACAGACCGTTAATACCAGAGCGAATGTGAATGTCTCGGGTGGTGGTGCCGTTGCGAACTATTTCGTATCCGTAGGCTACGAAAATGAAAACGGATTGTTGAAAGTCGATAATCGAAACAATTTCAACACCAACATCGACATCAACCGGTTCAATCTCCGCAACAATGTGATTTTCAAACTGTCGCCCACGACGACCTTGGATACTCGTTTACAGGCGCGCTATGAGAAATATACAGGTCCGAGCGTGTCGGCAGGCGACATCTTCAATCAGGTGATGGAGGGCAACCCTGTTGATTTTCCTGTCGTATATATACACCGGATGACGCCCATATCTACACACAGCATACGCTGTTTGGTTCCCGTCCGGTGAGTGGAAGTGCATGGAAAACAAATCCATACGCCGAGATGGTGAAGGGATATGAATCGCGTGACGAAACGACTGTTACTGCACAGGCAACTGTCATGCAGGATTTGGGTTTCATTACCGAAGGGCTGAAAGTGCAGGCAAAGGTATCTGCCGGCACATGGAGCAAGTATGGCATGACAAGAACTTACACTCCGTTTTTCTATGATGTGGAGTCTTATGACATTGTTACAGACAAATATCGCCTGTATCGCATCAACAACAATGGGTCGACCTCGCTTAATCCGGCCGTCGCTACCCGCAACACTTCTTCCAACTACTATGTGGAAGCCCGTGCGAACTGGGACCGTACTTTCGGCTTACATTCTGTTGGTGCCATGACGGTGTTTATGCTACAGGAAAACCTGTTCAGTGTGGACGGAGGTTCCTTGCCTAAGACCTTGCCGGAACGGAACGTCGGTAATTCGGGTCGTTTGACTTACGACTACGATGACCGCTATTTCGCTGAATTTGGCTATGGATACAATGGTTCCGAAAAATTTACAGGCTCCAAACGGTTCGGATTCTTCCCTTCCATTGGTGCAGGCTGGTTGATTTCCAACGAAGCATTTTGGGCATCCGCTAAAGATTACGTTGACCTGCTGAAACTGAAATTTACTTGGGGACAGGTCGGTAACGACAATATTTCTGCCAGAGACAAACGCTTCCAGTTCCTCTCGAAGCTGGCTTATGTGCCCAACGATGCCCAGAGGAATTATATGTTCGGACAATTGATGAGCAACAAGTATGACGGTTACACCATATCCGGTTTTGCCAATAACAATATCGGATGGGAAGTATCCGACAAGTACAATATCGGTGTGGAATTGGGTCTGTTGCAGGGTGGTCCACTCAAATTGCAGGTGGACGTATTCCAGGATAACCGGCGCAATATCTTTATGCGGCGTACCGATATTCCTGCCACCACCGGTTTTGGTGACATCGAAATGTGGGGTAATGTTGGCGAGATGGAATCGAAGGGTATAGATGCTTCTATTGATTATCAGAAGTTTTTCACCAATGATTTCTGGCTCACGGGGCGTGCCAATTTTACATACGCCGTCAATAAATACATAGAATTTGACGAGCCGGATTACGAGTATGATTACCTCTATAGAAAGGGACGCAGTGCCGGTGTGCAGTGGGGTTATGTGGCAGAACGGCTCTTTGTGGATGATGCCGAAGTGGCGCAGTCACCCGCACAGAATTGGGGTGTTGTACAAGCCGGTGACATCAAATACAAGGATGTCAACGGTGACGGTAGAATCAATCAGAATGACCAGGTCGCCATGGGTTTTCCGACAACACCTGAAATTCAGTATGGCTTCGGATTATCCGGCGGCTTTAAGAAGTTCGACCTCTCTTTCTTCTTCCAGGGGAATGCAAGGGTTTCGTTCTTCATCGACCCCAGAGGTGAATATACGGAAGGCGGTACTACCAAACACGGTATAGCCCCGTTCATCAACAGACGCAACGCTTTGGCAATGGTGACACGGGGTGCATGGACGGAAACGAATCCCGACGTGCATGCCTTCTGGCCCCGTTTGTCAACGGAGCCGATAGTGAACAATACACAATTGTCTTCTTGGTGGTTGCGCGACGGCTCGTTCCTGCGGCTCAAAACCGTTGAAGCGGGTTACAGCTTCGACAACATCAAGAGACTCGGAGTGGAAAACATTCGTGTGTATTTCAGTGCCGAAAATCTGTTCGTCATCAGCCCCTTCAAACAGTGGGACCCCGAAATGGGCGGCAGCGGTATGGGATACCCGCTAAATAGGAGGTTTAATGTAGGATTGCAATTATCATTTTAGTCTGAACCACGATTTTCACAAGATTAAAAAGATTAACAAGATTATATATAGAAAATGTGATTATCATGGTAATCCTGAAAATCTTATTAAAATCAAGGTTCAAGGTTACTATACAGCACCGGGCTTAAGTCAACAGGAAAGCAGGTGATGCCGATTGTCTGTTTTTACCTGCGATGTTAGAGAAGACAGTTGTCCCGCTACCTGATGGTTGCGGCTATTTGAAAGGCAAGT